>CAIQDO010000157.1 GCA_903870555.1 uncultured Caulobacteraceae bacterium | reverse complement strand
GAACATCGGGGCCGACGATACTGTAAGGGCCAACGCTGACGTCTTCACCAAGACGCGCCGCCGGGTGGATGAGGGCCGTGGGATGGATCGTGATCAATTTGGCGCGTCGACCAGCATCGCGGCGAAATCCGCCTCCGCGACAACCACCTCGCCGACCATCGCCTTGCCCGTGAACTTCACCACGTTGGCGCGGGCCCGGGCCACCTGAACGTTCAGCCGCAGGACATCGCCCGGAAGCACAGGACGGCGGAAGCGGCAGTTGTCTACGGACATGAACAGGATGATCTTGCCAGTCGGATCCGCGTCCCACGACTTGGACATCAGCAATCCGCCCGTCTGGGCCAGGGCTTCGACGATGAGCACCCCCGGCATGACAGGCGAACCCGGAAAGTGGCCCGCGAAAAAGGGCTCATTTATCGTCACACACTTGATTCCGACCAACGAGCGGCTTGCCACAAAGGCCTCCGCCCGATCAATCATCAGGAACGGCGGTTTATGCGGGATACGGCGCAGGATCTCGTGGATATCTATATCGATCCTGTCTTCGCCTGGAACTTCGCTTTCAATCATGGTCTTTCGCCCTCACCTTTTCGCCGAATCGCCAGCCGCGCCAAGACGGCGGTCTCCCGCAGCCAGCGCGCGATTGGCCGGGCGGGCGTGCCCCCCCAGGTTGCACCCGTCGGCACATCCGTGATCACACCGGACGCGGCGGCAAGTTTCACCCCATTGCCGATGGTGATGTGATCGGCGATCCCAACGCGGCCGCCAAACATGCAACCGTCACCGATCACCGTGCTCCCGGATACGCCCGTGTGGGCGGCGAGCACGCAATTGCGACCGATGACGACATTGTGGGCGATCTGCACAAGATTATCGATCTTCGTGTTTTCGCCGATCACCGTGTCGTCGAACGCCCCTCTGTCGACACAGCTGTTCGCGCCGATCGTGACACCATCCTGAATAATAACACGACCGAGTTGGGGCAAATCCACCACCCCTCGCGGACCGGCTGCGGCGCCGAAACCCGGCTCACCAATAACCGCTCCAGCATGAATCCGGACTCGGTCCCCGAGCAAAGCGAACACCACCACCGAACGCGGCCCAAGTACGCAGTCACGTCCGATGGCGACTCCTGGCCCGACGAAGGCTCCTGGACCAATCACAGTCCCCCTGCCAATCTGAGCGCCCGGGCCGATCACCGCGCCATGGGAAATAGCGACGCCCGTCTCAATCAAGGCTGACGGATCGACCGCCGGGGCCCCTGGCGTCAGACTCCGTGGGCGGATAAGCCTTGTGGCCGCCAGGGCGTAGGCCGCCTGGGGGTAGGCTGTAATCAAGGCCATGCAGCCGACCGGCGCCGCCGATGCCTCCGCCTCGGAAACAAAAATAGCGCCCGCCGCCGACGCAGCCAAATCCTTGGTGTGCCGCCGATCGACACAGAAGGCCACGTCAGCGACACCCGCTGCGGCGAGGGGCGCCACGCCCGCTATCAATCTCTCCGCCGCCGCCTGGTCCCCAATCCTCGCCCCAGTCAGGATAGCGAGTTCGGCGACCGACAGCGGCGGCATCACCTCATAGAACCGCGCATCGGGCATGGCCGCGCGCCGTCAATGCCGCTGAATCACTGAGCCGGCGGAAGGTTGGCGTCCAGGTGTTCGCGATCAAACGGGAACTGCTGGATCCTGCCGTTAAGGCCCTGAACGGCCGACGCTGTCAGGTCCATGTCGGGATTGCTGAACAGGACCGATCCCTTGTCGAGCAACAGACTGCAGCGATGGGCCTGATAAAGCTGCTGCGCGATCGGATCGAGTTCTTGGGCAATGCGATTCAACGCTTTGTCCTGTGTCGCCTTCATTTCACGCTGACGTAGTTCCGCCTTGGCTTGGAACGCCGTGTAACGATCCTGGAGGGCCTTGGCGCGCGTCTGCAACGTCGCTTGGTCCAGGGTGGCGCGGGCGGCGGCCAGGGCCTTGTCGTCGGCAGCGATAGCCTGTTCTTCCGGACCCAGCTCGGCACGAACCTGCGTGACGATCTGATCAAGACGGGTGCGCACCCACCCGCCGACGGTCGATTGTCCAATCGCCTGGTTGAACGACAGCAGGCAAACACCGGCAATCGCCGGTCCGTGAGCGATGGTTGGCGCCGGCGCCGCTGCGACAGCGGCCGGAGCTGGGGCGGCGGGCGCCTTGGCCGGAGAGGCGGCCATGGCCGTGGTCGCCAACAGCGCGAGGCCGAAGGCCCCAACGAGAATCTTGGTCGTCATGCTTTTTAGAACCTTGTTGAGGTGGAGAAGCGGAAGAGTTCCGTGCGGTCGTAGTAGTCTTTTTTGATAATCTGGCTGAAATCGAACCGCAGAGGACCGAGCGGCGATTTCCAAAATACGCTGACGCCGGCAGACGCCCGCAAACCAAGGTCGTCCACCACAGCTGTTAACGGCTGGTTGGTGTTGGGATTGACCTTGTTGTTACGGTCGAGAAGGCCAAGCGTGCCAATGTCCGTGAACAGGGCGACGTGGATCCCGTACTGCTCTGGCAGCTTGGTCGGCACTTGCAGTTCGAAGGTGCCGATCGCGTAGAGCTTGCCGCCCAACGCGTCGCCATACTGGTTGTCCCGAGGCCCGATGCCCGCGATCTGGAAGCCCCGGAAGGTGTCGCCACCTTCATAGAACCGATCGGTGATCCGGATGGTGTCGCCGTTCCAGCCGTCGATATATCCGGCGGCGCCGGTGAAGCTCAGGATGAGGTCCTTGGCGAATCCATGGTAGATGCCGCCGTGAGCCTCGCTCCGGATGTAATGCACCGTGCCGCCGAACCCGGCGACGTCCTGCGACAGGTTGACGAAGAAACCGCGCGTCGGATTCTGCCCGTCATTGCGACGGTCAAAACCAAGCGTGTAGCCGATCAGCGATGTCAGGTAGGAGCCGCGCTGTTCACACAGCACGATCGACACCAGTTCGGCCCCGGGCTGGCACAGACTGTCGCCGACGATGACATCATCGGTTCGGATCGTGTAGCGGGTGCTGAGAAGAGCGTTCGGCGCGAGGGGGAAGGCGACATGGAACGTGCCGCCGACCGATGTCGTCACATAACTCGCCTGTTGGGTGAAGTCGTAACGTTGCGCGTAGAGGTCGAAGCCTCCTTGCAGATCGCGATTCAGGAAATGAGGTTCGTTGAACGCCAGATCGACCTGCTGTTGCAGTGAGCCGGCGGAAATTCGTGCCGACAGGCTCTCGCCCCGACCGCGGAAATTCGACTGTGTCACGCCGATGTCGGCCACGACCTTGTCAATCGAGCTATAGCCGGCGCTGAACGACAACTGTCCAGTGGGCTGCTCGGTCACCTTGACGAGGAGATTCGTCCGGTCCGGAGCCGAACCGGGGACGGTCGTGACGTCCACGTCCTTGAAGAAACCCAGGGACTTCACATAGTTCTTCGAACGATCGACCAAGGCGCGGTTGTAGGCGTCCCCCTCGGCAACGCCCATCTGCCGGCGGATGACATAGTCGAGGGTGGTGGTGTTGCCGACGATGTCGATCCGGTCGATGTAGACCCGGGGCCCTTCCTTGATATCGAAGGTCACGTCCACGGTGTGCTTGCCCGGATTTGGCGTATAGCGCGGCCGAACGTCAACAAATGCAAAGCCAGCGGCGCCCGCCGCGAACGTCAAGGCGTCTGTAGCCTTCTCTATCTTCTCGTCGGAATAGAGCTGACCTTCCTTGATTGGAAGAATCTGACGAAGGATGTCACCGTTCAGCTTCTTGAGTTCGGCCTTCACCGTCATCTTGCCAAAACGATATTGCTTGCCTTCATTGATGGCATAGGTGACGGCGAAACCGTTGTGATTTTGATCGAGTTCCGCGACCGAGGAAATCACCCGAAAATCGTAAAAACCGCGATTCCGATAGAATTTTCTCAGTTCTTCTCGATCATATTCGACCCGATCCGGGTCATAATTGTCGTTGGACTGGAAGAATTTGTACCATGCGGACTCTTTGGTGACGACAACGTTGCGAAGAGCGTCACCCGAGAACTGAACATTACCGAGGAAATTCACCCTTAGGATGCCGCTCTTAGGGCCCTCGTTGATCTCGAACACGAGATCGACGCGACGTTGAGGCAGTTGGACGATCTTGGGCGTGACGGTGGCCGAGATACGCCCGGACCGCCGGTACAGTTCGACGATCCTGCCGACATCCTCTTCGACCTTGGCTTTGGTGAACACACCACGCGGACGGATCTGAATCTCGTCCTGGAGCTTATCGTTCTTGAGGTTGGAGTTGCCCTCAAACAGCACCTGATTGATGATCGGATTTTCGACCACCCTCACAACCAGGTCAGAGCCTACGAGTTCGATCTTTAGGTCGCTGAACAGGTCGGTGCGGAACAGGACCTTCAGGGCGGCGTCGATCCTCGCCGAATCGACCAAGTCGCCCACGCCGATCGGCAGATAGGAGAGGATCGTTTCAGGGTCGATCCGCTGGTTCCCCTGAACGAGAATACGGCCAACCACACCGCTTTGTTCCGGCGGTCGAGCGGTCGCCGTGGCAGGCGCCCCAGCAGGTGCGGCCAGCGGAGCAGCGCCTTGCGCTTGGACTTGGGACGGCGACACAAGCGCGGAACTGGCGAGAAGCATCGCCAGACCCGAAACGAACAGCGCAGGCGCGCGGGGACCTACCATCGGTTCAGCCATGAAGGGATGATCGCCTTAAGAAAACAAGCTGCCGAAGAAACGGAACACCTGCTGGCGGCCGAGGTCGTTCCAAGTGGCGAACAACATCAAACCCACCAGCAAAGCAAGTCCCGCACGATAGCCTACGGCCTGAATCGCCGCCGCGGGAGGGCGCCGGACGATCGCTTCATAGGCGTAGGAGAGTAGATGACCGCCGTCCAGGACAGGGATCGGCATGAGGTTGAGAATGCCGACGCTGACGCTCATCAAGGCGGCCATCTGGAGCATAACATCCGCAACGGTGATCAGCCAGCTTACCTTGGCGACCCGCGCCTGGTCGATGGCGTTTTGGGTGATCGAACCCGAAGCCACCGCGATGCCCACGAAGCTATGAAGCTGATCGGCTCCCACCTTTCCGGTGACGATCCTACCCATCATGAACAGCGTTGTCGCGGAAACATCCCAGGTTTTTTGAACACCCAGGACAACCGCTTCAACCGGGTCGACGGAGCGCAGACCGCCCGCCTTGGCCGTCAATCCAAGATATCCGACATCCTGCTTTCCACCGAAGGCGCTGTCGACCGGTCGGGCGTCAGGCCGGGCAATCAGGGTGATTTTGCGTCCGTCGCGCTCTAAGGTGAAGCGGATCGGGGCGCCAACGCGGTACTGCACGTAGAATTGCAGATCCTCAAAGGTTGCGATTGGCTTGGAGTCAGCGGCAACGACCACATCGCCAGCGCGAAATCCCGCCCGCGCCGCCGCGCCAGAGGGATCAACTTGGGCGATGCGATTGACCGTCGCCGGTCGACCGAACGCCAGGAAAAACACCGCGAACAAGGCAATGGCCAGCCCGAAATTCGCCGCGGGGCCGGCGAGGACGATCAGTGCGCGCTGCCAGAGCGGCTTGAACGGCAGGTAACGCGCCTCGGCGCCAACGCCATCCCGCGCAACGATCTCCCGACGAAGGCTGGCCAAGTCGGTTTGATCCGGCACGCTCGCGGCGTTTTCGTCACCGGAAAATTTCACATACCCCCCAAGGGGCAGCCAGCCGATACGCCATTCGACGCCGGAACGGTCCCGCCAGGATGCGACGGCTTTCCCAAAACCAATTGAGAAACTGTCTATCGCGACACCAAACGCCTTGGCCGTCAGGAAGTGACCCAGTTCGTGAATCGTCACGATCAGGCTGATGACGATCACGAAGGGTGCGACATGGACCAGCGCGGACTGCAGAAAGGCCATCATTGGCGAGGGGTTCTCCTTCCGACAAATCAGCCCATGCGCTCAAAACGCGACAGGACTTGGGCGGCGAGGCGCCGAGCAGCCGCATCTATGGCGAGAGCCCAGGTCACAGCCTCGTCATCCGCGCCGGCGGCGAGGTCTCCACGAGCGTTGAGCTGTTCCAGCGTCTCTGAAACGACCCGGGCGATGTCCAGAAATGCCAGACGTCGATCAAGGAAGGCCCCGACAGCGACCTCATTGGCCGCGTTCATGGCGGCCGGAGCCCCCGCCCCCGCTTCAAGCGCTCGTCGGGCAATAGACAGAGCGGGGAAGCGCTCCGCATCGGGCGCTTCGAATGTAAGCTGCCCATAGGCCGCCAAATCCAGCCTGGCCGCCGGCCAACTCATACGGCCTGGCCAGCTCCAGGCGTAGGCGATTGGCGCGCGCATGTCAGGCGGTCCCAGCTGGGCAAGCGTCGAGCCGTCGGCATATTCGACCAACGAATGAACAACCGACTGCGGGTGGATGATCACATCGATCTGCTCCGCGGGCATAGAGAACAGGTAGGAGGCCTCGATCATCTCGAGTCCCTTGTTCATCATTGTCGCTGAATCCACGGATATCTTCGCGCCCATGCTCCAATTGGGATGGGCGACCGCCTGTTCGCGGGTGACACTCTCCATGGACTCCCGTGTCCACGAGCGGAACGGGCCGCCAGACGCCGTCAGAATGAGGCGGCGAATCTGCAGACGGCTCTCAGGCGCGAACACCTGGAAAATCGCTGAATGTTCCGAATCCACCGGTATGACGCAGCCGCCTGCGGCCTTCGCGATCGAGAGCAATGCCGGCCCGGCGCAGACGAGGCTTTCCTTATTGGCGAGACCGATGGTCGAACCAGCCCTGGCGGCGGCCAAGGTCGGCGCGAGACCAGCCGTTCCGACAATGGCGCTCATCACCCATTGCGCGCCCTGGCCCGCCGCCTCGACGATCGCCGCGGAACCGCCAGCGCAGGCGACACCAGATCCGGCGAGCCGCTCCCGCAATTCCGGCAACAGCGATTCATCCTCGATCACGGCCAAAGCCGGCCGCCACTGCAGCGCCTGACTGGCGAGTCGGTCGACGTTGCGTCCCGCGGTCAAGGCGCGAAGGTCGATGGGATCACCCGACTGGGCCAACAGGTCGAGCGTGGACACGCCCACCGACCCCGTGGATCCCAGAACGACGACGGTTCGCGCCGACATCAGTGCGCCCAGCCGAGTTGGACCCACAACCTCGCCACGGCGAAAACCATCACCGCGAACATCAGGCCATCGACCCGATCAAGCAGACCGCCATGCCCCGGAATGATGTCACCGGAGTCTTTCACGCCAAATCG
>CAIQDO010000156.1 GCA_903870555.1 uncultured Caulobacteraceae bacterium | reverse complement strand
GCGTGGAAGACTACCTCGACGCCCTGAAGTGGGCGACGTCGATCGGCGGTCTCGCCGAACTCCGCCGTCGCGCCGACCAGAACCTGGCCGCTGTCGCCGCGTGGGTGGAACGCACCCCCTGGGTCGACTTTCTGGCTACCGATCCGGCCAGCCGGTCCAACACTTCGGTCTGTCTGAAGGTGGTCGATGAGAAGGTCACCGCCCTGCCGGCCGCCGGCCAGGCCGACTTCGCCAAGAAACTGGCGGCGGTGCTGGAAAAGGAAACCGTGGCCCTGGACATCGGCGGCTATCGCGACGCGCCTCCCGGCCTTCGCATCTGGTGCGGCGCCACCGTCGACACCGACGACCTCGAAGCCCTGACCCCGTGGCTGGACTGGGCCTTCGCCCAGGTCTCCGTCGAGTTGCTTCCCGCCTGAATCCCCATTCGGAACACCTGTTCCGGGGAAGCCAATCTCATTTCGTCCCGCGGGCGCAGCGCCGAGCCGCCAACCGATCTGAGCAAGGGGTCCCCGGAATGGCGCCCGCACACCTTCCAAAAGGACATTTCCCATGCGCCCTCGCGTTCTCATCGCTGACTCCCTCTCCCCCGCCGCCCTGGAAATCTTCCGCCATCGCGGCGTCGACGCCGACGTCAAGGTCGGCCTGACCAAGGACCAACTGCTCGAAATCATCGGCGGCTATGACGGGCTCGCCGTCCGGTCGGCGACCAAGGCCACCAAGGAGGTGATCGCGGTCGCCAAGAAGCTGAAGGTGATCGGCCGGGCCGGCATCGGAGTCGACAACGTCGACATCCCCGCCGCCACCGCCGCCGGGATCGTGGTGATGAACACGCCGTTCGGCAACTCGATCACCACCGCCGAACACGCCATCGCCATGATGTTCGCCCTGGCCCGACAGCTCCCCGCCGCCGACACCTCCACCCAGGCCGGCAAGTGGGAGAAGAACCGCTTCATGGGCGTCGAGCTCTACGCCAAGACCCTCGGCCTGATCGGCGCGGGCAATATCGGCTCCATAGTGGCCGACCGCGCCAACGGCCTGAAGATGAAGGTCATCGCCTACGACCCCTTCCTCTCTCCCGACCGCGCCGTGGAAATCGGCGTCGAGAAAGTCGAACTTGAGGACCTGCTGGCCCGGGCCGACATCATCACCCTGCACACCCCCCTCACCGACAAGACCCGCAACATCCTGTCCGCCGACGCCCTGGCCAAGACCAAGAAGGGCGTGCTGATCATCAACTGCGCGCGCGGGGGTCTCGTCGACGAAACAGCCCTTCGCGCGGCCCTTGAAAGCGGCCAGGTCGGCGGCGCGGCCTTCGACGTGTTTGTCGAGGAGCCCGCGAAGGCCAACATTCTGTTCGGCGCTCCCAATTTCATCGCCACGCCGCACCTGGGCGCCTCCACCGGCGAAGCTCAGGAGAACGTCGCCCTGCAGGTGGCGGAACAGATGAGCGACTATCTGCTTACCGGCGCCGTGGCCAATGCGCTCAACAGCCCCTCCATCACCGCCGATGAGGCCCCCAAGCTGCGTCCCTATGTGGCCCTGGCCGAACGTCTCGGCGCCTTCGCGGGACAGATGGTCGACGCCGGCCTGCGCGGCATCGATATCGCCTACGAGGGTGGCGTCGCCGCTCTCAACGTCAAGCCGCTGACCGCCGCCGCCCTCGCCGGCGTGCTCAGGCCGATGCTGGCGGAGATCAACATGGTCTCGGCGCCGGCGGTGGCCAAGGACCGCGGCGTGACGGTCTCCGAATCCCGGCAGGAAACCTCGCCGGTCTATGACAGCCTGATGCGCATCACCGTCCTGACCGACATGGGCCGGCGCGCCTTCGCCGGCACCGTGATCGGCGGCGCGCCGCGCATCGTCGAGGTCAAGGGCATGGAGCTGGACGCCGCCTTCGCGCCCGCCATGCTCTATGTGAACAACCTCGACAAGCCGGGCTTCATCGGCGCCCTGGGCGCCCTGTTGGCCGAGGCGGGCACCAACATCGCCACCTTCAACCTCGGGCGGGTCGCGGCGGGCGACGACGCCATCGCCCTGGTCGGTGTCGACCAGACGCCAGACGAGTCGCTGATCAGCCGCATCCGAGCCCTGCCTCACGTGAAGGAAGCGCGCGCGCTCGCGTTCTGAGCCGGCCTCGCCGAGAAGGAACGCGGGCCGTTAAGGCAATTACACGCAACCGCATTATCCTCTATGCTGGAGGGGTCGGCTTTGGGTTCGGGTCGGACCTCGGCTTTGGGGAGGGTTGGACGATGGCGCCTCATGTCAAACAGCAAGCGTCGCGGGCGAGCGCGGCGGGCCTGGCGGCGGTGGCGCTAATGGCCTGGGCGGCGACGGCGCGCGCCGTCCCTCCTTCCCCGGCCCTTCCGATTCCGGATGCGGCGGCGGCGGCCAAGCACACGACTCCGAAACCGCCCCTTCCTCCGTCCGGTCCGCCGCCCTGCGCGGACGGAGAACCCAGGGACGATTCGGGCGCCTGCCCGGTGGTCGACGACGCGCCGGCGACTCGCGGCTTCGAATTGTACTCCGGCGCGCTCCCGCCGCGGGGAACGCGCCCGGCGCCGGTGGCTCAGGTCGAGACCAATGCAACGCCGGCGGCGTCCAGTTGCGGCGCGCAGTGCGATCTGAAGATCAGTTTCATGGCTGGGTCCGCGGCCCTGACGCGGTCGGCCCAGACCCAGCTGATCCCGTTCGCCGCATTGCTCGACTCGCCGGCCCTGGCCGCAAAGCGTATCGAAATCGCCGGCCACACCGACGCCAGCGGTTCGCCGACCCACAACCTTTCCCTGTCGCGGGCGCGCGCCGAATCGGTCGTCCGGTTCCTCGTCGCCCATGGCGTCCCGACCGCGCGCCTGACGGCGAAAGGCTATGGCGCGGAAGGGCTCGCCCTGCCCGATCGCCCGCTCGATCCACGCAACCGGAGGGTCGAGGCGCTTGTCCTCCCGTAGCGCGTCGCCCCGCCTGACGACGATCCTGCTCGACCTCGACGGCACGCTGGTCGATCCCGCCGCTGGCATCATCGGAAGTTGTCGTCATGCCCTGGAACAGTTGGGCTGTCCCGCCGACGCGGCGGACGACCTTCGCTGGTTGATAGGGCCGCCGATGCGGGAGTCCCTGGCGAGGCTGGTCGGATGCCGGGCGGATCCCGAAGACGCCCTGCGGTTGTACCGCGCCCGATATGGCGGAGGCGGATTGACCGAAGCCAGCCTCTACGACGGCGTGATCGAGGCCCTCGCCACCCTGCGCGGGCGGGGTTTCAGGCTGATCGTCTGCACGTCCAAGGCCAGGGTTTTCGCCGAGCGGGTGGTCGAACACTTCGGCCTCGCCGACCAATTGGATGGTGTCTACGGCCCGGAACTGGACGGCCGTTTCGACGACAAGGGCGACCTCATGGCGCACATCTTCGCGGCGGAGGCGCTCAGTCCCGGCGCGGCGTGCATGGTGGGCGACCGCAAGCACGACATCCTGGCCGCGGCCCGTCACGGGGTTCCCGGGATCGGCGTGTTATGGGGCTATGGAGACGAGGCGGAGCTTCGACAGGCAGGCGCGACGATCATCCTCGACCGCCCCGCCGACCTTCCCGCCGCCTGTGACTCCCTGTCGGCGTAACGGAACGCTCAGCGGACCGACAGGGGATCCGGCAGGCCGAGGATGCGCTTGGCGATGATGTTCCACTGCACCTCCTGAGACCCGCCGGCGATGCCGCCAGCCTTGGCGGCGAACAGGTTTCGGGTGGCGGCCAGCTCCGCCGGCGTGAAGGTCTCGTCCTCCCAACCCAGGCCACGCCAGCCCATGATCTCCGCCGTCAGCTCCGCCCCGTCGCGGCGGACGAAAGAGCCGACCTGCTTGAGGATCGAAGTGGTCGGGCTGTCGCCACGATTGCGGCCCCGGCTCTCGGCGGCGACACGGGCGAGGGTCAGCCGCAGCGACCTGGACTCGATCTCGAACTGGATGATCCGCCCGCGCAGGTCGGCGTCGGCGATTCGGCCATCTTCGTCCAGTCCGATGTAGCGTCGCGCGATGTTGGGCAACTTCGTCGCCGGATCGTCGCGGGCCCCACTCGCGGCGGCCCCGAGCCCGCTGCGCTCGTGCTGCAACAGTCGCTTGGCGATCGTCCAACCCCCGTTCAGCGGCCCGACCAGATTGTCCTTGGGCACGGTGACGTCGGTGAAGAAGGTTTCGCAGAACGGCGAGACCCCTGAGATCAGCCGGATCGGCCGGGCCTCGACGCCAGGCGAGCGCATGTCGATCAACAGGAAGCTGATGCCCTCGTGCTTGCGCGATGGATCGGTGCGCACCAGGCAGAAGCACCAGTCGGCGAGGTTGGCCCCGCTGGTCCAGACTTTCTGGCCGTTCACCAGCCAATGGTCACCCTTGTCCTCGGCCCGGGTCTGCAGGCCGGCCAGGTCGGATCCGGCGCCGGGCTCGGAGAAGCCCTGGCACCACCGCAGTTCGCCCCGGGCGATGGGCGGCAGGTGGCGCGACTTCTGAATCTCGTCGCCGTACTCCAGCAACGTCGGACCGAACATCATCACCCCCATGCCGCCGATGGGGTTGAAGGCGCCGATGCGGCTCATCTCCTCGGCCAGCACCTTGGCCTGGGCCGGAGACAGGCCGCCGCCGCCGTACAGGGCCGGCCAGGTCGGTACGCCCCAGCCCCTGGCCCCCATTCGCTCGCGCCAGAGGTCGTCATCCGCCGTCGGCTCGCGGACCACGCCGCCGCCCATGGCCGAGGTCTCGGCGTGAGCCAGGGACGGTGGGAAATTCCCGGCGAGCCAGGCGCGCGCCTCGGCGCGGAACACCTCCGGATCTGTCCGGGATTCGGCCATGTCGCAGCGCTCCTCAGGGGGGGCCGTCTTTGACGTCGCCCGCCAGTTTCCTCGATCGAGACTGGCAGGCTAGAGCACGATGACTTTTGACGGAACCGGCGAAAATCATCGTGCGCCAAATTCAAAAAGATAAAGCCTGACTAAGCCTTTGGATCTGTTCCGTCGAAAGGCGTCAGGCTCTAGGATCCGCGCGGTGACGTCGTCAATGCGCGGTGAGATTCGCGAGGAGGGTCGTGAGATAATGGTCGCCCAAAGGCTCACGGAAAGGCGCGACCGACGATGATCACCCTCTACACATTCGGTCCCTACTTCGGCCTCCCCGACGGCAGCCCGTTCGTCGTCAAGGCCATGACGCTGTTGCGGATGGCGGGGCTCGACTACCGCGAGGACAACGGCGGATACGGCAAGGCGCCCAAGGGCAAGCTGCCCTACATCGACGATGCCGACGTCATCGTCGCCGACTCGACCTTCATTCGGCTCCACATCGAGGAAAAATACGGCTTCAACTTCGACGCCGGCCTGTCCGACCGCGACCGGGCCCAGTCCTGGGCCGTGGAAAAGATGTGCGAGGATCATCTCTACTGGGCGCTGCTCGACGCCCGCTGGGGTGACAAGGCCAACTTCGCCAGGGGCCCCGCCCATTTCTTCGACGCCATGCCGGCGCCGTTGCGACCGCTTATCGGCGGGATGATCCGCAACAAGACCCTCGGTTCGCTCAGAGCCCATGGTCTGGGCCGCCACCCGCGGCCGCAGATCGAGAGCCTGGCCGCGCGGGATCTGGCGGCGATCTCCGCCATTCTCGGCGACCGGCCCTATCTGATGGGCGAGGCGCCATGCGCCGCTGACGCCGCTGTGTTCGGCATGGTGTCGGGGGTGCTGGCGCCGATCTTTGACACGCCGATCCGGACGGCCGCGGAGACACACCCCAATTTGACCGCCTATCGCGACCGGATGCTGACCCGCTACTTTGCGCCCGCCGCCGGGGCCTGATAGGGGACCGGCTCGACGACGCGGATGGAAGAGGATCTCCCATGGACGATGAACTGGGCATGCCCAAGGGCGAACTGATGCGCGGCAAGCGCGGCCTGGTGATGGGCGTGGCCAACAAGAATTCGATCGCCTGGGGTATCGCTTCCCAACTGGCCGCCCAAGGCGCCGAGGTCGGGCTGATGTACATGGAATCCAACGAGAAGCGCGTGCGGCCACTGGGCGAGAGCATCGGCGCCAGCCTCTACGCCACCTTCGACGCCTCCAGCGACGAGTCGATGGAGGCTGCCTTCAAGATCGCCGAGGATCAGTGGGGCTCGCTCGACTTCCTGGTCCACGCCATCGCCTACGCCGACCGCAGTCAGATCAAGGGCTCGTTCGTCGAGAACGCCACCCGCGCCCACTTCGCCCAGGCGATGGACATCTCAGCCTACAGCTTCGTCGACGCCGCGCGGCGCGCCTCGAAGATGATGTCACGCGGCGGCTCGATGATCACGCTCAGCTACCTCGGCGCCGAGCGGGCCATTCCCAACTATAACACCATGGGCGTGGCCAAGGCGGCGCTGGAGGCGGCCACCCGCTACATCGCCCGCGACCTCGGCCCGGCCGGCATCCGCGTCAACGCCATCTCGGCCGGCGCCATGCGCACCCTGTCCCTCGCCGGCATTTCCGGCGGCAAGGGCATGCTCGCCGAGGGTCGCAAGCTCAGCGCGCTGAAGGAGGACACCTCGATGGAGGGCGTGGCTGGCTGCGCCCTGTGGTTGCTGTCGGATCTCGGCCGCTCCACCACAGGTGAGATCGTGCATGTCGACGCCGGCTTCCATATGATGGGCCTGCCCAGCGACGAGGACGCCTGAACCGTCGCTGACCTGAAGGCCGATCCGATGACCAACACCCCTGACGTCGACGTGATCATTGTCGGGGCCGGCATGGCCGGGGCGACCCTGGCCCTGGCCCTGCACAGCGGCGGCGTGCGCTGCCTTCTGATCGATCCGCAGCCGTTCGACG
>CAIQDO010000155.1 GCA_903870555.1 uncultured Caulobacteraceae bacterium | reverse complement strand
GGGCCGCCGCGGCGGCGCCCCGTCGACCTTCGCCTCGACGCCGTTCGCGCCGGCCCAGGGCCCGACGCCCACGTCATCGTTCCTCGGCGGCGGCGGCATGCCGTCCTCGTCCTACCCGCCCTACGCCGCGCCGCCCTATGGCGGGACGCAGTCGACGGCGCTCGAGTTTCCCGTCACCGCCACCGACGAGGCCGCATTCGAGCGCCTGTTGGTCGAGATCCAGGACGCCTTCGGCCGCGAGGATTTCGCCGCCCTGCGCGAACGCACCACGCCGGAGGTTATGAGCTACCTGGCCGAGGAACTCAGTCAGAACACCGTGCAAGGCGTGCGCAATTCGGTCAGCAACACCCGGCTGCTGCAGGCCGATATCTCCGAGTCCTGGCGCGAGAATCAGGCCGACTATGTCACCGCCGCCCTGCGCTATGAGAGCGTCGATGTGATGCGCGACCGCGCCACCGGCGCCGTCCGTTCCGGCGATCCGACCCGCGCCACGCCGACCACCGAACTGTGGACCTTCGTGCGGCCGCCGGGCGGAGCGTGGAAGCTGTCGGCGATCCAGGAGACCTAAACTACCCCAGCCCGCAACAGGTCGTGCATGTGCACCGCGCCGACCAGTTTGCCGTCGTCGCAGACGAACATCAGCATGATCGGCCGGGGCCGTTCGTTCATTGTCCGCAGGGCCTCGCTGGCCAGCAGGCGGGAGTCGACGGAGACCGGCGCGCTGTTCATGTGGTCGGCCACCGGGGCGGTCAGGTCGCTTGTGGACAGGGCGCGGCGCAGGTCGCCGTCGGTGAAGGCGCCGATCAGCCGGCCTTTGGCGTCGATCACGGCCGCCCCGCCGTAGCGGGTGCGGGTGATCTCGAAGATCGCCTCGGCCAGGGTCGCCGTGGGCGGCAGGGTCGGCACATCGGCGCCGGTGGCCATCAGGTCAGCGACGGTGATCAGCCGGGCGCCCAGCCGCCCGCCCGGATGGAAGGCGCGGAAATCGGCGGCGGAGAAGCCGCGGGTCTCCAGCAGGGCCACGGCCAGGGCGTCGCCGAAGGCCAGTTGCATGGTGGTGGAGGTGGTCGGCGCCAGGCCGTTGGGGCAGGCCTCCGGCGCCTTGGGCAGGATCAGGGCCACGTCGGCCGCCCCGGCCAGGGCACTGGCCGGCTCGCTTGACAGGGCGATCAGCGGCATGGCGAAGCGCTTGCAGTAGTCGATCACCGCTCGCAGCTCCGGCGTCTCGCCCGACCACGACAGGGCCAGCACCACGTCGCCTGGCGTCACCATGCCCAGGTCGCCGTGGCTGGCCTCGGCCGGGTGCAGGTAGAAAGCCGGGGCGCCGGTCGAGGCCAGGGTGGCGGCGATCTTTCGCGCCACATGGCCGCTCTTGCCCATGCCGGTGACGACCACCCTGCCGGTGGCGGCTTTGATCAGCCGGAGCGCCGCGCGCAGCGGCTCGGCCAGTTCGGCTCGCAGGGCGTCGTTGACCGCGCGTAGGCCGGCGATCTCGGCCTCGATGGTGTGGATGGCCGAGGCGGCGGGGTCGATCGTCGCCCCGGGGCCGGAGGCTGATTTTGGCGCGGTGGCCACGCTGCGGTACATCTCCGAAACCCGGTGCGGCGAGAAATGAAGGGATGTCATGACAGAGCCTCCGGAGACAAGGCGTCCAGGCGTCATCTTCGACCGCGATGGCGTGCTGATCGTCGATCATGGCTATGTCGGCGAGGTCGCGCGGTTGGACTGGATCCCCGGCGCCCGCCGCGCCATCAGACGTCTCAATGACGCCGGCGTGGCCGTGGCCGTGGCCAGCAACCAGTCGGGGGTGGCGCGTGGGTTCTACGATCTGGCCGCCGTCGAGGCGGTGCATGCGGCGATGGCGGCCGGCCTCGCCGCCGAGGGGGCGTGGATCGACGCCATCGAGATCTGTCCCTTCCTGCCGGACGCGCCGGTCGCCGACTTCGCCCATCCCGACCACCCGGACCGCAAGCCCAATCCCGGGATGATCCTGCGCCTGATCGCCCGGCTGGGACTCGATCCCGCCCGCACGGTGGTGATCGGCGACAGGCTCTCGGATGTGGAGGCGGCGCGGCGGGCGGGCGTGGCCGGGCTGTTGTTTCCCGGCGGCGATCTCGACGCCTTTCTCGGCGAGCACGGTGTGGCGAAATGAAGCGATACAGGGATTGTCTCGCCCGGCGCGGGCCGGCGGCCTATCGAACGGCGCCATGATCCCCTTCATCGACCTCGCCGCCCAGCAGGCGCGGATCCGACCCGCCCTCGACGCCGCAATCGCCCGGGTGCTGGCCCACGGCGCCTATGTGATGGGTCCCGAGGTGCGCGAGCTGGAGACGAGGCTGGCCGCCTTCTGCGGCGCCGGCCGGGCGCTCAGCTGCGCCAACGGCACCGACGCCCTGGCCCTGCCGCTGATGGCCTGGGAGATCGGCGCCGGCGACGCCGTGTTCTGCCCCTCCTTCACCTTCGCCGCGACGCCCGAGGTGATCCCCTGGACGGGGGCGACGCCGGTGTTCGTCGACATCCTGCCGGACACCTTCAACCTCGACCCCGCCGCCCTGGAGGCGGCGATCGAAGCGACGGCGGCCGAGGGCCGGCTGCGCCCGGCCGCCGTCATCGCCGTCGACCTGTTCGGCCAGCCGGCCGACTATCCGGCGCTCGCCGCCGTCTGCCGCCGCCACGGGCTGAAGCTGATTGCCGACTCGGCCCAGGGCTTCGGCTGCACCCTGCATGGCCAACATCCGATCGCCTGGGCGGACGTCGTCACCACCAGCTTCTTCCCGGCCAAGCCGCTGGGCTGCTACGGCGACGGCGGGGCCGTTCTGTGTACAGACGATCTGCTTTGGGACCGGATGGATTCCCTGCGGGTGCACGGCAAGGCGGTCGCGGGGGATGCGTCGCTGGATGGCCACGACCCGAAATATCTCAACGCTCGAATTGGCATGAACTCGCGGCTCGACACGATCCAAGCGGCGATCCTGTTGGAGAAGCTGGCGATCTTCGCCGAGGAGATCCTCCTGCGCCAGGCCGTGGCCGACCGCTATGCGGCGGGGCTGGCGGATGTCTGCCTGTCCGTTCCGGCCGTGATCGCGGGCGGCGTGTCGACCTGGGCGCAATATGTCATCGAACACCGCGACCGGGACGGCCTCGCCGCCCATCTGCGCGCGGCGGGCGTCCCGACGGCGGTCTACTATCCCGTGCCGATGCACCTCCAGGGTCCCTACGCCGCCTTCCCGCGCGGCCCGGGCGGCCTGCCGGTGTCGGAGGCCAGGGCGAAGACCGTCCTGGCCCTGCCGATGCACCCCTACCTGACGCCCGAGGTCCAGGACCGCATTATTGACGCGGTTCGGGGGTTCAACGGGTAGGCGCTGTCGCTACCCCTCCAGCATCCGCTCCAGCGTCGCCAGGTCGTCGGCCTCGCGGGCGGGTTTGTCCCAGCGGATGCGGTTGATTCTGGGAAAGCGCATGGCCAGGCCGCTTTTGTGGCGGGTGGAGCGCTGCAGGCCCTCGAAGGCGACCTCCACCACCAGGCCGAAATCGCGGTTGGCCCGCAGGGACCGGACCGGGCCGAAGCGTTCGATGGTGTTCTCGCGGACGAAGGCGTCGAGCTGTTTCAGCTCCTCGTCGGTGAAGCCGAAGTAGGCCTTGCCCACCGGCGTCAGGGACAGCAGCCCCTCGGAATCCTCGCGCCACACGCCGAAGGTGAAGTCGGAATAGAGGCTGGAGCGCTTGCCGTGGCCACGCTGGGCGTACATCAGCACCGCATCGACCAACCTGGGGTCGCGCTTCCACTTGAACCATGGCCCCTTGGGCCGGCCAGCGGTGTAGGTCGACTCCCAGCGCTTGAGCATCAGCCCCTCGGCCAATTGGGCGTCGCCCTCCGGCGGGTCGCCGCGCAGGCGGGCGAGGTCGTCCCAGTCGGCGAAGGGCTGGATCGGCGACAGGTCGAGATTGGCCGCCCGGCTGGTCGCTATCACCGCCTCCAGCCGCGCCCGGCGGTCGCGGAAGCTCAGGCCGCGCAGATCGGTCTGGCCATCGAGCAGCAGGTCGTAGGCGCGGATTCCGGCGGGGAATTTCGCCATCAGCCTGGCGTCGGCGGTCTTGCGGTTCAGCCGCTGCTGCAGATCGCTGAAGCTGCCGACGCGGCCCTCGCGCATCACCACCAGTTCGCCGTCGATCACCCCCTCGAAGTCGAGGCCCGCCAGCACGTCGGGAAAGGCGTCCGAGATGACATCGCCGGTGCGGGTGTAGAGCCGCCTCTCGCCGCGCTCATTGACCGCCTGGACCCGGATTCCGTCCCACTTCCACTCGGCGGCGTAGTCGGCCGGGTCGAGCCTGGCGAAGTCGACCGCCTCGTCGATGGCCTGGGCCAGCATCACCGGCCGGAAGCGGCCCGGGGCGTCGGCGGTCGGCCGCGCGCTGCGGCCCTCCAGCCAGGCGAACAGGTCGGCGTAGGGCGGGGTCAGGGCGTGCCACAGCTCCTCGATCTCGGCCACCGCGACCCCGCCGAGGTCCGCCGTCGCCTGCCGGGCCAGCCGCGCCGACAGCCCCACCCTCAAGCCCCCGGTGACCAGCTTCAGCAGCGCCCAGCGGCCGTCGGCGTCCAGGGCGTCGAGCCAGCCCTCGATCAAGGCCTGGGCCTCGGTCCGGGTCGCGCCGTGCAGGGCCTCGACGACCTCGCTCAACTCGGGCTGACGATTGGCCCCCGGCCTGGCGGGCCAGACCAAGGCGACGGTCTCGGCCAGGTCGCCAACGTAGTCATAGGACCAGGCGAACAGGGTGGGGTCCATCCGCGCCTCCACAGCCGCCCGGATGGCCGCCGGCTTGGCCGCCTTGAACACCAGATTGCCCGTCAGCGCCGCCAGCCCCCAGCCGCGGTCCGGATCGGGCGTCTCGCGCAGAAAGTCGCGCACCAGCGTCAGCTTGGCGTTGCGCGAAGCGGTCAGGGACAGCCGGTCCAGCAGATGGGCGAAGGCGCGCATGGGCTGTCAGTCGCCCTCGTCCTCATAGCCCACCAGGGCCAGGGCCCGGGCGGGGATGCCGGCGAGGTCGCACCAGCGGGCCAGGGCCTCCTCGCGGCCGTGGGTGATCCACACCTCGGCGGGGCGGATTTCGGCGAGGGTGGCGGTCAGCTCGTCCCAGTCGGCGTGGTCGGAGATGATCAGCGGCAGTTCCACCCCCTGCTGGCGGGCGCGGGCGCGGATGCGGAGGGCGCGGGTGCGGGGGGCCGGCGTGGGGTTGGGGGGGCTGCAGGTGAAGCCGGACATCGTCTTC
>CAIQDO010000154.1 GCA_903870555.1 uncultured Caulobacteraceae bacterium | reverse complement strand
CGTTCCGCGAGCGATTTCCCCTGGGGTCGACACGGCGGGTGGTGGCCCTGGACAGCGCGGGCCGCTACGCGGGCATCGTGCCGGTCTCGGCCGTCTACGCCGACACGGTTTCAGGGGGGACCGTCGGCCGCCTCGCCCGGTTTCGCGACGCCGCGCTCGATCCGGAGATGGCGATCAAGGAGGTCATGAGCGCCTTTGACGCCTCCGAAAGCGATGAGCTCGCCGTTCTCGATTCCGATCGCCGCCTGCTCGGCCTCCTGTCCGAGGGCCACGCGACGCGGCGCTACGCCGATGAACTCGAAAGCGCTCGCCGGGACCTGACCGGAGAAGACTGATTGGCGCGGCGCGCATGAACGGTGATAACCTAAACTGCACCGGGCCGCTTGTAATCGAAATCGGCGACGCATATCTGCGTCCGCGGATGCGGCGCCGCGCCGTCTCGCCGTCGGGGGTGACCGGTGCGACCTAGGCCTATCATGATCGCTGTCGCGCCCGCCTTGGGGGTCGCGTGCGCCGTGCTGCTGTCGTCCTGCGCCAGGCCGAACGGGCCGCCGCCGCGACAGGGGCCGGCCGATGTGGCGGTGATGACGGTGACCACCGCGCCGGTGGAACTGACCAGCGAACTGCCCGGTCGCGCGAGCCCGTTCGAGACCTCCGATGTCCGGCCGCAGGTTACCGGATTGATCGTCGATAGACCCTTCGTCGAGGGCGCCGCCGTCCATGCCGGCCAACAGCTGTATCAGATCGACCCCGCGCCCTACCGCGCCGCCCTGAACCAGGCCCGCGCGCTTGAGACGAGCGCGCAAGCCAATGCCGCGACCGCCCGGGCGAAAGCCGATCGCTACGCCGATCTGGTCAAGATCGACGCCGTCAGCCGCCAGGACTTCGACGACGCCCAGGCCGCCGCGCGGCAGGCCGAGGCGGCCGTCCAGCAGCAGAAGGCCGCCGTCGAATCGGCTTCGATCAACCTGGCCTACACCCGGATCACCGCGCCGATCGCCGGCCGGGTGGGCCGATCGGCCTTCACCAAGGGCGCCCTGGTGACCGCCGGCCAGGCGACCGCCCTGACGACCATCCAAAGGCTCGATCCGATCTACGTCGACCTCAACCAATCGGCCGCCGAGGTGGTGAAACTGCGCCAGGCGATGGTCGCGGGCCGGGTTGGCGGCGGAGGCGCGGCCGGGGTGAAGGTGCGGCTGAAGCTCGAGGACGGCTCCGCCTATCCCCTTGAAGGGCGTCTGCAATTCACCGACGTGACCGTCGATCCCGCCACCGGGACGGTGACCCTCAGGGCGATCTTCCCGAACCCCAACACCCTGCTGCTGCCGGGGCTGTATGTCCGGGCGGTGATTGTCGAGGGAGTCGAGCGCAACGCGGTCCTGGCGCCGCAGACGGCGGTGTCCCGAAACGAAAAGGGGGAGCCGATCGCGATGATCGTCGACGCCCAGGGCCGCGCCCAGGCGCGCATCCTCACGGCCCCTCGCACCGTCGGCGACAAGTGGCTGGTCACCTCCGGCCTCGCCGCTGGCGACCGCCTGATCGTCGATGGCCTGCAATCGGTCAAGCCGGGCGCACCGGTCCACATCGTTCCGGCGCGCTAGGGTCGGGCCGTGTCGCGTTTCTTCATCGAACGGCCGATCTTCGCCATCGTGCTGGCGATCGTGATCGCCCTGGCCGGGGTGCTGGCGATCCAGACCCTGCCGGTCGCCCAATACCCCTCCATCGCCCCGCCGGCGGTGAACATCTTCGCCAGCTACCCGGGCGCCTCGGCCCAGACCGTGGAAAGCGGCGTCACCCAGGTGATCGAGCAGCAGTTGAAGGGGCTCGACCATCTGCTGTATTTCTCGTCGACCAGCAGCTCCAACGGCCAGGTCGGGATCACGGCCAGCTTCGCGCCTGGCACAAATCCCGACATCGCCCAGGTGCAGGTGCAGAACAAGCTCCAGGCCGCCACGGCCCTGCTCCCGTCGCAGGTGCAGCAGCAGGGCGTGACCGTCGCCAAGTCCCAGCCGAGCTTCCTGATGGTGGTCGGCCTTTACGACACCGACGGACGCCACACGAGCGTCGATATCGCCGACATCGTCAACAGTCGTTTCGTCGATCCCCTGGCGCGCATCAACGGCGTCGGCGACATTCAGCTGTTCGGCGGCCAGTACGCCATGCGGGTGTGGCTCGACCCCTATAAGCTCAACAATTACAAGCTGATGCCCTCCGACGTGCGCAGCGCCATCCTGGCCCAGAACGTGCAGGTTTCGGCCGGCGAGATCGGCGGCCAGCCAACCCCGGCGGGCCAGGCGCTGAACGCCACCGTTACCGCCCAATCCTATCTGCAGACCCCCGAGCAGTTCAAAGCCATCATCCTGCGCAGCCAGACCGACGGCGCCCAGGTGCGGCTGTCCGACGTCGCCCGCGTGGAAATCGGCGCAGAGAATTACAGCGTCACCAGCCGGTACAACGGCCACGCCGCCGCCGGCCTGGCGATCAAGCTGGCGCCGGGCGCCAACGCCCTGGACACCGCCGACGCGGTCAAGGCCCGGGCGACCGAACTGGCCGCCGGGCTGCCGTCGGGCGTCTCCCTCAGCTTCCCGGTCGACAACACCACCTTCGTCAAGCTGTCGATCCGCGAGGTGGTCATCACCCTGATCGAGGCCATCGCCCTGGTGGTGGTGGTGATGTTTGTTTTCCTCCAGAACTGGCGCGTCACCCTCATTCCCGCCCTGGCCGTGCCGGTGGTGCTGCTTGGCACATTCGGCGTGCTGGCGGCCTTCGGCTATTCCATCAACACCCTGACAATGTTCGCCATGGTGCTGGCCATCGGCCTGCTGGTCGACGACGCGATCGTGGTGGTGGAGAACGTCGAGCGGATCATGGAGGAGGAGGGCCTCTCGCCCAAGGACGCGACCATCAAGTCGATGGGCGAGATCACCGGGGCCCTCGTCGGCATCGCGCTGGTGTTGTCGGCCGTGTTCCTGCCCATGGCCTTCTTTGGCGGAGCGACCGGCGTGATCTACCGCCAGTTTTCGGTGACGATCGTCTCGGCCATGGTGCTGTCGGTGCTGGTGGCCCTCGTGCTCACGCCGGCTCTCTGCGCCGCTCTGCTGAAGCCGACCGCGAAGGGATCGCGCGCCAAGGGAAACTCGCCGTTCGGCCTGTTCAACCGCGTCTTCAACGGCGGCGTGAGGCGCTACGACGGCCTGATTGGTCACATCCTCGCCCGGCCCCTGCCGATGATCATCCTCTACGCGGTCGTCGCCGCGGCCATGGTGCTGCTGTTCGTGCGCCTGCCGACCGCCTTTCTCCCTGAAGAGGATCAGGGGGTGCTGATCGCCCTGTTCAATCTTCCGACGGGGTCCACGCTGGACCGCACTCTCGACGTCGGCGCTCGGGTGCGGACGCAGTTTCTGGAGGCCGAGAAGGGAACGGTCCAGGATGTCTACAATGTCGCCGGGTTCAATTTCGCCGGCGCGGGCCAGAACCTCGGGCAGGCTTTCGTCCACCTCAGGCCCTGGGACGAGCGCCATGGGGCGGGGAATCACGCTCCCGCCATCGCCATGCGGGTCATGCGCGCCTTCTCGAAACTCCGCGACGCCAAGGTGTTCGTGCTGGTGCCGCCGGCGGTCCAGGAACTGGGCAACTCGTCCGGTTTCGACGTCCAGCTGGAGGACCGCGGCGGCCTCGGACATGATCGGTTGTTGGCGGCGCGCAATCAGTTTCTTGGCATGGCCGCCCATGATCCGATCCTGGCGGGCGTGCGGCCCAACGGCCAGGAGGACATGCCTCAGCTTCACCTGGACATCGACCAGGCCCGCGTCGGCGCCCTCGGTCTCGCCCAGGCGGACGTCAACGACACCCTGAGCACCGCCTCCGGCGGCCAGTTCGTCAACAACTTCCTCGACCGGGGCCGCGTCAAGAAGGTCTATCTGCAAGGCGACGCCGCCTATCGCTCCCGTCCCGAGGACCTCGGCCTTTGGCGGGTTCGCGGCGCCGGCGGCGCCATGGCCCCGTTCGCCGCCTTCTCGAGCGCAAGCTGGCGGGTCGGTCCGGCGCAGCTCCAGCGTTACAATGGCATGCCGGCCATGGACATTCAGGGGCAGGCGGCTCCTGGCAAGAGTTCCGGCGCGGCCATGGCCGAGGTCCGCAAGCTGATGAGCCGTCTGCCCAAGGGAATCGGCTACGAGTTTTCCGGCATTTCCTACCAGGAACAGCTTTCCGGCTCCCAGGCGCCGGCGCTGCTCGGCCTTTCGATGCTGGTGGTGTTCCTGTGCCTCGCGGCTTTGTACGAAAGCTGGTCGATTCCCGTCGCGGTGATGCTGGTCGTGCCGCTCGGGGTGTTCGGCGCCCTGCTCGCCGCCACCCTGCGCGGCTTCTACAACGACATCTATTTCCAGGTCGGCCTGCTGACCACCATCGGCCTGTCGGCCAAGAACGCCATCCTGATCGTGCAGTTCGCCGACGACGCAGAGCGCGCCGGAGCGACGCCGTTGCAGGCGGCCCGGGAAGCGGCGCGGCTGCGGTTGCGGCCGATCCTGATGACGTCGCTCGCCTTCATCGCCGGCGTGGCGCCGCTGGCCCTGTCCTCGGGCGCCGGCGCCGGCAGCCAGAACGACATCGGCACCGGCGTGATCGGCGGTGTGCTGGCGGCCACCGTGATGGCGATCTTCTTCGTGCCGCTGTTCTTCGTCGGAGTCCGGAACCTGTTCGGAAGCGGGCGCGCCAAGGCCCTCGCCCCCAAGGGAGACCCGGCATGACGCCTCGGCCGATAGCCGGACTCGTCGCCTTGGCGCTTGCCGGCGTGACGCTCGTCGGCTGCATCGACCTTGCGCCGCCCGACAGACGGCTCGCCGCGCCGGTCCCCGCCACCCTGCCCAACGGCGGCGCCGATCCGGCCGCCGTCGCCCGTCCGATCGGCGCCTGGCGCGACTTCTTCGCCGACGGCCGGCTGGCGGCGGTGATCGATCTGGCCCTGGTCAACAACCGCGACCTGCGCGTCGCCGTGGCCAATGTCGCGGCGGCGCGAGGGATCTACGGCGTTCAGCGGGCCAACCTGTTTCCCAAGCTCGGCGCGACCGCGTCGGCGGTCTACGGCCAGACGCCGACCTCCGTCGCCAGCGCCGGCGCCTCGGGCGGGTCGGGAGTGCACAACGAGCGCCTCTATCAGGTCAATGCCGGCGTTAGCGCCTGGCAGCTCGATCTGTTTGGCAAGGTGCGGGACTCCGCCCGCGCCGCGCTCGACACCTACTTTGCCAGCCAGGCGGCGCGCGACGCCGCGCAGGTGACGCTGGTCGGCGAGGTCGCCGCCGAATGGCTTACCCTCGGCGCCGATCGGTCGCTGCTGGCGATTGCGCGCGACACCCAGGCCAGCGGCGAAGCGACGGTCGCCTTGCTCAAGGCGCGATTCGAGGCCGGGGTGGCCTCGGGTCTTGATGTGGCCCAGGCCCAGACCGCGCTTCAGCAAGCGCTCTACGATGTCGCTCGCCTGACGACACAGGTCGCCAGGGATCGCAACGCCCTCGATCTGGTGGTGGGCGCGCCCGTGGCCGAGGGGCTGCTGCCAGCGAATATCGACGCCGGCGATGCGGTTCTGGCCGACCTGCCGTCAGGATTGCCGTCGTCGGTGCTGCTGGCCCGTCCCGACGTGGTTCGGGCCGAGGATCTGCTGAAGGCCGCCAACGCCAACGTCGGCGCGGCCAGGGCGGCCTTCTTTCCCAGCATCGCCTTGACCGGCTCGGGCGGCGTGACCAGCCTCGCCCTTTCGACCCTGCTTCGCGCGGCCTCCGAGAGCTGGACATTCGCCCCGACCCTGACCCAGCCGATCTTCGACTTCGGCGCCAACCGAGGAAACCTAGCTTACGCCAAGGCTCAGAAGGACGCGGCTCTGGCCACCTATGAGAAGGCGATTCAGACGGCGTTCCGGGAGGTCAGCGACGCCCTTGCGCTGCGTGGCACGATTGACGAGCAACTGGCCGCCCAGAAGGCCTTGGTCGACGCCGCCGATCATGCCTACCGGCTTTCCGATGCTCGGTACCAGCGCGGCGCCGACACTTGGCTCAACGCCCTGATCGCCCAGCGGACGCTCTATGCCGCCCGACAGAGCGTCGTGAACATCCGGCTCGCCCGGGCGACCAACCTGGTGACCCTTTACACGACCCTGGGCGGCGGCCTGCGGTAGGCGCCCTTGACTTGCGCGGCGCCGCCTGGACGTTGGCTTCCCCGCGCCCGTGAAAGGCCCCTGCGACCATGACCGATCCCGGCGCCCCGCCGCATCCCCACGCCAACCAGCTTTCCCGGGTGCTCGGCATCGTCTTCGGCCTGGCCGTGGTGGTGGGTGGCATCATCGGCTCGGGCATCATGCGCGCGCCGGGGGTGGTCGCCCTGGGCCTGCACAGCGTGCCCCTGACCCTGCTGTTCTGGGCCGTGGGCGGCGGCGTCGCCCTGCTGACGGCCATGCCGCTGGTCGAGGCCGGCGCATCGGTCCCCAAGGCGGGCGGCAGCTATCCGATCGCGACCCGCGCCTTCGGTCCGGCGGCCGGGTTCATGACAGGCTGGCTGACTTGGCTGCAATACACCGCCTCAAACGCCTTCATTTCGGTGGTGTTCGCCGAGTACGTCCAGCGTCTCGGCTTCGCCACCGCCGTACCGAAGAGCGTGCTGGCGGTCGGCCTGATCGCGGCGGTTACGGCGATCAACCTCGCGGGAACGCGCATCAGCGGCGCGTCCCAGAGCATCGCCAGCGCCATCAAGGGCGGCGCCTTCCTGATCGTGGCGGGCGTGCTGTTCGTCTCGCCGCGCGCGCCCGCCGGTTTCCATCCCGCGACGGTCCATCCGGTGCTCGCGGGGGCCGCCGCGGTAAGCGCCATCATCATGGCCGTCCGGGTGATCTACCAGACCTACGCCGGTTGGGACGGCGCCATCTATTTCTCCGAGGAGGTCCACCGTCCCGAGCAGAACGTGGCGCGGGCGACCTTCATGGGCATCGGCCTGGTGACCATCGTCTACCTGCTGGTCAACGCCGCCCTGTTCCACGTCATGACGCCCGAGCAGATCGCTGGATCGGAACTGGCGGTGGGGGACGCCATCAAGGTGTCGCTTGGATCGGTCGGCAACACCGTCGTCACCGCCATCGGCGCCCTGTCGTTGGCGGCCATCGTCAACCTGCAGATCATGGCCTCGTCGCGGATCACCTTCCGCATGGCCGCCGATGGGGTGCTGCCGCGATTTTTGGCGGGGGTGTCCGCCAGGGGCGCGCCCTGGGTCAGCGTCACCGCGGTCGCCCTGGTGTCGGCCCTGTTCGCCGGCTCCGGCAGCTACGAGAGCATCGTGCGCATCTACGCGCCCTGGAGCATCGGCAGCATCCTGATGATCT
>CAIQDO010000153.1 GCA_903870555.1 uncultured Caulobacteraceae bacterium | reverse complement strand
GATCAAGTCGCCGATGGTCGGGACCGTCTATCTTCAGCCGCAGCCCGGCGCGCCGCCGTTCGTCAAGGTCGGCGACCGGGTGACCCAGGGCCAGACTTTGCTTTTGATCGAGGCGATGAAGACCATGAATCCGATCAGCGCCCCCTCTGCGGGCGTGGTGGTGGAAATCCTGGTCGGCGACAGTCAGCCAGTGGAATATGGCGAGCCCCTCGCGGTCATCGGCTAGGCCATGTTCGACAAGATCCTGATCGCCAACCGCGGCGAGATCGCCCTGCGCATCCATCGCGCCTGCAAGGAGATGGGCATTCATACCGTCGCGGTGCATTCCGAGGCCGACGCCTCCGCCATGCATGTGCGCCTGGCCGACGAAAGCGTCTGCATCGGCCCGGCCCCGGCGGCCAAGAGCTACCTGAACATTCCGGCCATCGTCTCCGCCTGCGAGATCACCGGCGCCCAGGCGATCCACCCGGGCTACGGCTTCCTGTCGGAGAACGCCCGGTTCGCCGAGATCCTGGCGGCGCACGGCTACACCTTCATCGGGCCAAAGCCCGAGCACATCCGGGTGATGGGCGACAAGATCGCCGCCAAGCGCGCCGTCCAGGCCGCCGGCATCCCTGTCGTTCCCGGCTCCGAAGGCGCCCTGAACAGCGAAGAGGAAGCGATCGCCGCCGCCGACGTCATCGGCTATCCGGTGTTGATCAAGGCCGCCTCCGGCGGAGGTGGTCGCGGCATGAAGGTCGCCCAAACGCGGGACGATGTCGCCGAGGCCTACGCTACGGCGCGCGGCGAAGCCAAGGCCGCGTTCGGCGACGACGCAGTCTATATGGAACGTTACCTCGCCCGGCCGCGTCACATCGAATTGCAGATCGTCGCCGACGGTTTCGGCGCCGTCTGCCACCTGGGCGAGCGCGACTGCTCCTTGCAGCGCCGGCACCAGAAGATGATGGAGGAAGCCCCCTCCCCGGCCATCGACGCCGACGCCCGGGCGCGGATCGGCAAGATCGTCGTCGATGCCGTCAAGGCGATCGGCTACCTTGGCGTCGGCACCATCGAGTTCCTCTATGAGAACGGCGAGTTCTTCTTCATCGAGATGAACACCCGCCTGCAGGTCGAACACCCGATCACCGAGGCGATTACCGGCATCGACCTGGTGCGCGAGCAGATCCGCATCGCCGCCGGGCTGCCCCTGTCGTTCACCCAGGAGGAGATCCGCTTCGAAGGTCACGCCATCGAGTGCCGGATCAACGCCGAAAACCCGCGCACCTTCATGCCCTCGCCCGGTCTGGTCACGGACTTCCACGCCCCCGGCGGCCTGGGCGTTCGCCTCGATTCGGCGCTCTACGCCGGTTATTCGATCCCACCGTACTACGACAGCCTGGCCGGCAAGCTGATCGTGCACGGTCGCGACCGGACGGAGGCGATCGCCCGTATGCGGCGGTCTTTGGCCGAGATGGTCGTGGGCGGCATCGAGACCACGATACCGTTGTTCCAGGACCTGCTGCAGGATCCAGACATCATTGAGGGACGCTACGACATCCATTGGCTTGAGCGGTGGATCAAGGCTCAGGGCTGATCCCATGCCGGGGTTCGACGCCGACGCCCTGATCGCCTGCTACCGCCAAGGCGTCTTCCCGATGGCGGACGCGCGGCACGACGAAAAGATCTTCCTGGTGGAACCGACCAGAAGGGGGGTGATCCCGCTGCAAGGTTTGAGGATCTCTCACAGGCTCGCGCGGACGGTGCGTTCGGACCGGTTTGAGGTGCGGACGGACACCGCTTTCGAGACCGTGATCAACGGCTGCGCCGCGCCCCGGCCCGGCCGGATGGAGACCTGGATCAACAGCACCATCGAACGCTTGTGCCTTGAACTGTTCGCCCGAGGCACGGCCCACAGTGTCGAGGCTTGGTGGGATGACCGGCTGGTCGGCGGACTCTACGGTATCTCGATTGGTGGTGCGTTCTTCGGTGAGAGCATGTTTTCTATCGAGCGCGACGCCAGCAAGGTGGCGCTTGTGCATTTGGTCGCTCGGCTGAACGCTGGCGGCTACAGCCTGCTCGACGCCCAGTTCATGACCGACCACCTGAAGACCTTCGGCACGATAGAGATCAGCAAGGCCGACTACCGGCGCCGTCTGGCCACGGCGCTAACCCAACGTGGCGACTTCAACGCCCTAGGCGACTATTGCGCCGGCGCCGCCGCGCTGCAGGCCACAAGCCAACTGTCGTAGACCGGGTGCCGAAGGGCATGCAGACTCGGGAAGTTCGCGAACATCCAGCCCTTGAAAATCTGCCGGGGCGCCAGGGCGGCGCCGGCGGCCGCGTCTGACGTGACCGTCAGATAGGCGGAAGACTGCGGCTGGGCCTCACCGACGCCACGCGTCTCGCAGGCCTTAACCTCGAACACCAGGCTCTTGTATCGCACCTTGCGGCCGATCGGCGCCTCGAAGACCATGGTCTCGGCGGTCACCTTGTCGAGCACCCGCAGCAGAGCCGCGGGCGCCCTAACTGGCACGGGTGGACCGACGGGGACGACAACCCTGGGTTTCGGCGCGGGAGTCGAGGCCGCAGTCACCACGGGAGCGTCGGTTTCGGCGCTCCCCGGAACGACCGACGTTGGCGCTTCGGCAGGCTGAGGCGCCGCGACAGGCGTCGTTTGGATTCCTGGAATTGGCGCCAAAGATCGCTCAGCCGGTTTCACGTCCTGAGCGAACGCGGAGCGAGGCACCGGAAACAGGCAGAGGGCAGCAAGCGCCGCGCAGGCGGCCGCGCGTCCTAGGAAGGCGTCCACGGTTCATAATCGCCGGCCGACTCGGCGCGTTCGCCGCCCTGGGAGATGGCGCCCTTTGGCCGCCACGCCCAGATCGTGCCAGTGAGGTTCGGCTGATGGTCCTTTTCCCACGCCTTGCGCCGCAAGGGCACCCTCGTGGGTGGCTCGGCGAAAGTGTGGTGCAGCCAGCCGTGCCAGTCGGGCGAGACCTTGGACGCGTCCGCGTAGCCCTTGTAGATCACGAAGCGGCGGTTATGGCCATCGTAGTCGAATTTGGGATCGACCGTCTCATAGTACTTGTTGCCGGTCTCGTCCTCGCCGACGAGCTTGCCGCCGCGGCCGATCTGCAAGCGAGCGCCGATCGTGGCCCCGCCCCACCAAGTAAAGATTGCTTTCAGCACGTTGTTCTCAACCGCCGTCGGCCGCCGCCGGATGGCGGTCGCGCCCGAGGCGCTTATAGGCGCCCCGCCGGGGCGCGTCCAGCGGTGGCCGTGAGGCCGACGCCCCCCAGTCGGCCCCTCCAAAATCAACATTTTGTGGGTAAGTGAACAGGAGCAACCACATCTATTGAAACCCAATGATCCGCGGCCTAGCGTTGCTCCCATGTCAGAGTGGAATTCACAGATCGGTGCTGCCCTCGCAACGGAGCACCGGCGGGTCGAGCGCGCCAACGCCGACGAAACGGTGCTGGCGCCGATCGCGTGGCCATCGGCAAGGGTGGAAGGCTGGCTCGATTGGGCCGCGGCTCTGCCCTCGGACTATCCCAAATTTGAGCTTCCTGAATCGCTCAGTCTGGAGTCGCCCGCTGATCCGCTTCTTGGTGGCGGGCCGGATCGCTGGTCGCGTCGACTGGCGGCCTGGGGACTTGCCGTGAAGCTCTTCGACACGCCGACGGACGCAGAAGCGTTCCGATCCTCGCTGTTCGGACTTTGCGCCAGCGGCGTTATTGCGCCAGGCTCGACTTTGGCCTTCGGCGTCCGCCTCCATCCCTTGGTGGAAGACCCGACGCCCTCGCCGACCCTGGCGTTCGCGGATATCGGAACGGGCGGCGCCTGGACAGCGAGACCACGGGACAGACTGTCTCCTCGCCTCGACGCGGTTCGTGATGCCGTGCGACGTTGCCAAGGCGACGCCGACGCCTGCGCCAGTCCCGCGGAGAATCAGGTGCTTGGCCGGGCGGCCCGGGCGGCGCAGGACGCGGGGGCCGATGATCGCGAGATCCTTGACGCCATCGCCCTTGGTCGGATCATCGGCGACGCCGACGTCGCGCCGAGCGCCGCAATCCTGCTCGGCAGCCGCGCCGGCGTTGGCGAGGCCGACGATCCGAGCCGGCGGGCCGCATTGGCGGCCTGGCGCGGCGCCGACCTTACAATCGCCTTTTCGTCACGGGACGCCTTGGCCGTCGCCGGCGCTCGCGCCGCCCCCATCGCGGCGATCGCCGTCGCGGACCTGAACGACGAACAGCTCGCGGATGTGGTCCGACTGACCCTGACGGCGCTGGACATCGAGGTCTCGGCGGGCTTTTGCGGGACGGCGGGCGACGCCTGTCTTCGCAGGGACCGCCGCCCGGTCGTCATCGCCCTGGCCGGTGTCGCTGAACGACTGGTGCGCGAGGGCCTTGCCTTTTCCGAAGAGGCGGGCCGAGCTCGCGCCGGAACCCTTCAGGCCCTGGCCACCGCCTCCGCGCTCAAAGCCTCCGCCGCTCTCGCGGTTCGGCTCGGCGCCTATCCCCTGTTCGACCATGAGCGCGCCGAACGCCTTCAAGACCTCGAACGTCGCCACGCGCGCGTCGCCGATCTGCCCCCCAGCGCCACGGCCGCCCTGGCCGCTCAATTGCTCAGTGAAGCCATCGACTCGGCGGCTGCGAACGGATTGCGCAACGCCCAGGTTACAGGCCTGGCTGGCGACGCCGAACTCGGTCTTCGGATCGGCGCCCTGTCGCTGGACGGCGCGCCCTGGGATGGCCCAGTCGGTCGGGCCGAGACCGCAGACGGGGTAATGGTCGAGGTGGTGTCCGACACTGCGCTTCTCGGGCTCGCCGCCCGCAAGAAGGCCGGAGACGCCGCGCGGTCGCACCTACTCGGGCGACGCACGCTTGGCGGCGCGCCTTGGGTCAACTTCGACACCCTGACCGCGATCGGATTCACCGAACACGAACTGTCCGCCGTCGAGGCAGCCCTGTTCGACGCCCCGGATCTTCGGGCGGCGTTCGCGCCCGCGGTGGTCGGTGTTGGCTTTGTCTGCGACGTCCTCGGCGGGACGGAGGCCCTCGTCAGCCTGGCGGACTTCGACACCCTGGCCCTGGCCGGTTTCGACCCGGCCGCCGTGGCTGAAGCAGAGCGCTGGATTCTCGGCGTGCGAAGCCTCACCGGGGCGGCGTTCCTGGACGATTCCGATCGCGCCACGTTCCTGACGGCGTCGGAATTGCCGTTAGAGGCTTGCTGGGCCATGACCTGCGGCCTGGAAGCGTTTACTTGCGCGCCGTTGGTCGCCAACCTGACTCTAGACCACGACGACGGCCCGGAGGATGCGGTCGACCTTCAAGCTCGGGCGGCTCGGGCGGGGGTCCGCGCCTGTCAAATCACCCGGAGATCGCCTCCGGTCGACCAGCGTCTCCTCCTTCCGGAGGCCGCGCCAGCCGAACCCCGCCCCGCCGCGCCGCCGCTCCGGGAACGTGTGGTCGAACGTATCGTCGAGGTCGACCGACGTCGCCAGCGCCTGCCCGACCGCCGGAAAGGGTATATTCAGAAGGCAAGCGTCGGCGGTCACAAGGTCTATCTGCACACCGGCGAATACGACGACGGTGAGCTGGGCGAGATCTTCATCGACATGCATAAGGAAGGGGCAGCCTTCCGTTCACTGATGAACAATTTCGCCATCGCCATCTCGATTGGCCTGCAATACGGCGTGCCGCTCGACGAGTTCGTCGACGCCTTCGTGTTTACGCGTTTCGAACCCTCGGGAGCCGTGACCGGCAACGACTCGATCCGGTCGGCGACCTCGATCCTTGACTATGTATTTCGGGAGCTGGGCGTGTCCTATCTGGACCGGAAAGATCTCGCCAACCTCGACCCCGCCGAGTTGAACGCCGACGGACTCGGTCGCGCCGGCGCGGAGGAGCCCCTACCTGTGGCGCGGTTCATCTCCAAGGGCTTTTCCCGCGGCGCGGCGGCGCCCGACAATCTGGTGTTTCTGCCCACGCCAAGCCGTCCAGGGATTGGGCTGGCGGGGGAATCGATCACGGGCATGTGCTCGTCCTGCGGCGACATGGCGGTGGTTCAGAAGTGGCAGAGCCTGATCTGCCAGACTTGCGGAGGCCGACAATCGGGCCCGGCGGATCTCGACGCCAAACGTTCGTGATACGTTCTTGTCGTAACTGAGACTTCCTCTATTAAATGGAGGGGTTTGGTCCGCGGGCGCCGCGGGATACACCGAGGGTGGCCGCATGCACGAACAATCCCGATTTATCCGCGTGCGCGGCGCGCGGGAACACAACCTCAAGAACGTCAGCGTCGACATTCCGCGCTACGAACTGGTTGTGATCACCGGGCTGTCAGGGTCGGGAAAGAGCAGTCTGGCGTTCGACACCATCTATGCCGAAGGGCAAAGAAGGTATGTCGAGAGCCTGTCGGCCTATGCCCGCCAATTCCTCGAGCTGATGAGCAAGCCCGACGTCGATCTGATCGAAGGCCTGTCACCGGCGATCTCGATCGAACAGAAAACCACCAGCCGCAATCCGCGATCAACCGTCGGCACGGTCACGGAAATCCACGACTACATGCGCCTGTTGTGGGCGCGGGTGGGTGTGCCCTACTCGCCGGCCACCGGCCTGCCGATCGAAAGCCAGACCGTCAGCCAGATGGTCGACAAGCTGACCGCCTTGCCTGACGGTGAACGGATCTATCTGCTGGCGCCGGTGGTGCGTGACCGGAAGGGCGAATACCGCAAGGAGATCGCCGAGTGGCAGAAGCTCGGCTTCCAGCGGTTGAAGATCGACGGGGAGTACTATCCGATCGAGGACGCTCCGGCGCTTGAGAAGACCTTCAAGCACGACATCGACGTCGTCGTCGATCGGCTGGTCAGCAAGCGCGGCCTGGAAACCCGATACGCCGACAGCCTTGAAACCGCCCTGCGGCTGGCCGACGGCATCGCGGTGGCCGAATGGGCTGACAAGCCGGCCGACGGCGAAGAGGCCCGGCGGCTGATTTTCTCCGAGAAGTTCGCCTGCCCGGTGTCGGGTTTCTCGATCACCGAGATCGAGCCCAGGTTGTTCTCGTTCAACAACCCCGCGGGAGCCTGTCCGACCTGCGACGGTCTGGGGGTCAAGCTTGGCTTCGACGCCGATCTGGTGGTGCCCGACAAGGACAAGAGCCT
>CAIQDO010000152.1 GCA_903870555.1 uncultured Caulobacteraceae bacterium | reverse complement strand
GGTCAGGGCGATGCTGGCGCCAAGGTAAAGCAGGACGATCGGCGCCGCGGCCCGCAGGTCAACAGGCAGCCGCCGGTGAAACGGGAAGCCGACGATGGCGCCCAGGGAACTAACCGTCGTGACAGCGGTGCGCCAACTCAAACCACCGAATTGCAGATCCCGGAACGTCGCGGTGACCAGGACCATGGCGGAAAGCGGCAGGCACGCTTTCCATACATCCCTGGCGAGGGCCTCGCGAAGGCGCGGAAGTTCCGACGACGGCTCCGTCTGAGTCCCACTCACCTGAGCCGCCTTTTCGCGATCACCGTCTCGTTGTCCGCCGAGGCTATATCGAGCGACGCCATAAAGGTAGGCGGCGTGAACGTCGTTCGCGCAAGGTTCAGGGCTTGGGCGGAACGGCCGGCCTCAGGTTGAGATCGGTCTGGCTGGCGACATAGAGGAAGGCCGCCCACGCGGCGACGTTCTGGTTGAGTTGGGCGGGGTCGATCTTGTCGAGGGTGTCTTCCGACGAGTGGTGCCAGTTGAAGTAGCGGCTGGCGTCCTGGCGCAGGTTGATCAGGGGCGCGCCAGCGGCCGTCAGGCCGGCGATGTCGGACCCGCCGAAGCGGGAGGGTTCGGGCGAGACATAGATCCCGAGCCCGGTCAGGCTGGCCGCCAGGACCTTCATTTCCGGAAGGCCCGTGGTCCCGGCTGGAAACTGAGCCGACCACACCCGGTCCGCGCCTTCGTCGATCTCGCCGATGGCGACGATATTGGCGACATCGGCCTTATGGGCGGCGGTGAAGGCGGCGTTGGTGAAATCCATTTCCTCGGCGCCGAACATCGCCACCCGCAGGGTGCGTTTCGGCGGGTGCGGCGCGGCTCCCGCCAAACGCGCGGCGCCGACGGCGATGGCGATGCCGGCCCCGTCGTCGATGGCGCCCGTGCCCGGATCCCAGGAGTCGAGGTGGCCGCCGATCAGGATCACCTGCTCGGGATGCTCCGTACCCGGAATTTCCCCGACGACAGTCCAGCCGGTCCCCGGAGCCATGGCCGAGGCCAGCTTGAGCCGGATGCGGATCGGTGTCGGCAGCTTCGCAAGGCGGTCGATCTGTTCGGCGTCGATCACCGACAAGGCGGCGGCGGGAATCTTCGGCGCGCCTGGCTGGTAGTTCAGCGCGCCGGTGTGGGGCTCGCGGCTGACGCCGGTGGCCAGAGACCGGACCAGATAGGCGACGGCGCCGCGCCTGGCCGCCTCGCTGGCGCCGGACCGGCGCATGGGGTTGGCGGCGCCGTAGCCCGCGCCTTCCTGGGTGCGGGTCATCGGCTGGGTGACGATGACGATCCTGCCGGTCAGAGACCCGACTGGGGCCGCGAGCAGGTCGGCGTAGGCGTGGAACACCACGGCCTCGCCCTCGATCCCCTCAGGCGGCGTGGAAACCGAACCGCCCAGCCCTAGGATCGCCAGGCCGGCCTCATAGGGCGCGGTCAACATCGCCGACTCGGCGCCGCGCGACCAGCCGGTGAGGGGGAAGGACTCCACCCTGACGTTTGAGAAACCGAGGCCCAGCAGTTTGGCCACGCCCCAGTCCCGGGCGCGGGCGGCGGCCTCGGACCCGGCGGGGCGGGCGCCGACCTCGGTCGACAGGGATTCGACCACGGCGTAGGCGGTCGGGTCGGTCAGGGCGCGGTCACGAACCATGTCGGCGCCGGCCCGCAGCGGGTCCGCGGCCGGGGCAGGACCGGCGATCAGGGCCGCCGCGGCGGCCAGTCCCAACAATGCGCGCATGTCTCGATCATCCTCTGGCCGTGATGCGTCCTTCACAGACGGAAATCGGTCGCCCCGCAAGGAGTCGGAGACCAAATTGGGGTCTGACTTGATGAATCGCCCTTGGCGCGATCACGCAAATCTGACCCCATCCCCTTGGGCTGGAAAATCGGCGCCCGGCGCGAGCCGGATCAGAACCGGATCACCGGCGGAGGAAATCAGCATGCGTTCAGATGTCTCGTTTCAGAGCGGCGGCCTGACCTGCCGCGGCTGGCTTTACCGACCCTCGGCCGGCGGCGCCGCCACCGCCCCGGCCATCGTCATGAGCCACGGCTTCTCGGCGGTGAAGGAACAGGGTCTCGACGGCTTCGCTCGCGGGTTCTGCGCCGCGGGTTTCGTGGTGCTTGCCTTCGATCACCGTTTCCTCGGCGCCAGCGATGGAGAGCCGCGCGGCCGGATCATTCCGCAGATACAGCACGACGACAGCCGCGCCGCCATCGACTGGATCTCCCGGCAGGACGGTGTCGATGCGAACCGCATCGGCATCTGGGGCAGTTCCTATTCGGGCGGCCACGCCCTGTTCCTCGGGGCGCTGGATCCCAGGATCAAGGTGGTGGTGGCGCAGGTTCCCGCGATCGGCGGGGCGCGATCGATGCTGGCGATGGGCGGACGCGAGGGGCTGGACGGATTCCTGGCCATGCTCGCTGCGGACCACGCGGCGCGAAACACCGGGGCGCCGCCGATGCAGATCCCGATCGTCGCCCCCGACGGCCAGCCAAGCGTGCTGTCGACGCCGGATTCCTGGGCGTGGTTCGTTTCCTCCGGAGCCAGGGACGCACCGAACTGGGTGAACGCCACTGGCCTGGAGAGCGTGGCGCGGCTGGTGGAATATATTCCCGCCGCCTTCATCGACCTGATCGCGCCCAAGCCCCTGCTGATGCAGGCGGCGACCCATGACTCCCTGATCCCCATCGACCAGGTGCGCGAGGCCTTCGCCCAGGCCGGCGAGCCCAAGAGGCTGGTGGAATATGATGGCGGCCACTTCGACCTCTACCCCGGCTCGCCCCGGCACGAGGCCGCGTTGGCCGACGCCACCGGGTGGTTTGTGGCCCATCTGTGAGTTCGGAGCGTTGGACGCCCCGGAGCCACCCGACAGCGCCGCCGCGTTACCAACATTTCACGTTACCAGCCGCATCCATGGGCCTGCCCCGGCGCCTCTATCCCCATGAAAGCGGCGGCTCGACGTCGCCCGACACTCAACAAGGGACTTCTTCGCCATGGAACATATCACGGGACTCCTGATGGGCCTGATCTTCTGGTCGTTCGTCGCCGCCGTCGTGCTGGTGCCGCTCTACCTGCGCTACCTCGAACGGCAAAAGATGCACGAGACGCTGCGTATCGCCTTCGAGAAGGGCCAGCCGGTGCCACCCGAGCTGATCACGGCGCTGCAGAGCAACATCGCCCCGCGCCGGCCGAGCACCCCCGAAAGCGACCTGCGCAAGGCGGTGGTTCTGATCGCGGTCGGGCTCGGCTTCGCGGGCCTCGGTTACGGCCTGTGGTACGGCCTGATGAGCGTCAGCGAACAGGCGGCCTATATCTCTGGCGGTTGCACGGCCGGGTTCGGCGCCATTCCGGGCCTGATCGGTGTGGCGCACCTGGTTCTCTGGGCCGGTCGGCGCGGCGCGACCAAGGTCTGAGCCGGAAGGGGGGAACAGGGGCCGATCGTCATGAACGACACCCCGAACGTCCGGGCCAGCGCCCATGACCTCGATCTGGTCGCGCTGTCGGCGGCCGGTGACCGGAAAGCCTTCGGCGAACTGGTCCGCCGGCACGGCTCGGCGGTGCGCGGGTTGCTGCGACGGATGGGCGCCGATCACAGCCTGGCCGACGACATCGCCCAGGACGCGTTTCTCGCGGCGTTCGAGCAGATCGCCGAATTCCGCGGGGAAGGCGCCTTCCAGGGGTGGGTCAAGCGCATAGCCGCAAGACTCTATGTCAAGCGGTGGCGTCGTGACTCGCGGGTCGACATCATGGCCGAGCCTCCAGAACAGGACGCCGACCTTGTTTCCGACGCGGCCGGCGCCGCCGACCGCATCGACCTCGATGAGGCCCTTCGGACTCTGTCGCCGGTCGAGCGTCTGTGTGTTTCGCTCTGCTACGGCGGCGGATTATCCCACTCCGAAGCGGCCCTTGCCTTGAATACGCCTCTGGGAACGATCAAATCCCATGTCAAACGTGGTTTGGATAAGCTCCGTGTCCGCATGGCGCCGGGGCGAGTTGATGAGAACCGGGAGTCCGCCGCTCATGGCTGAGAGGACCTTCGAAATGGAGCTCGATCGGCAATTCGCCGAAGCGCCAGTGCTGCCCGACGCAGAACTGTTCGCGATGCGCGTCACCGAACGGCTGGACCGGGGCTGGACCTTCCGTCAGGTCCTGATCGGCGGCCTGGGGGTCAGCGGCGGTCTGATCGGGGCGGGCCAGATCCTTGGCTCAGGTCTGGTCAGCCGACTCGATAGGCTGTCGGCCCATTCCAGCGACATGCTGCGAACCGGCTTCGGGGACGCGCCGTTGTTCCGCACGGTCTCGTCGCTGGTATCGGCGACCACCAGCATGGACAGTCAGGTGTTGTGGATGTCGGCGGCCCTCGCCGCCCTCGCGGTGGGCCTGTTCCTCACCCGCGCCATCAG
>CAIQDO010000151.1 GCA_903870555.1 uncultured Caulobacteraceae bacterium | reverse complement strand
GCCTCGTCGGCGACATCGGCCGATTTCGCCAAGATGCGGTTCGGGGCGCCGCCAAGATCGGCCGTTTCCTCAAGCGCCGCCTGACGCCGCCCGGCCAGGATTACGCGATCACCCTGGGCGAGGAACGCCAGGGCGACGGCCCGGCCGATGCCGCTGCCCGCGCCGGTGACCAGCACCACCTTCGGCGCCGTACTCACGACCGGGCCGCCCGCAGCGACTTGGAAATGGCGTCGAGTCCGCCCGCAAGTTCCTCGGCGGTCGGCCAGCCGTAACCGATCCGGAAGTGGCGGTCGGATTGCTCGAACCAGTGGCCTGGGCCGACATAGGCGGCGTGATCCTCGTTGAGGATGCGATGGAAAGCCGCCACGTCCACCCCCGCGTCCTCGCGGATGCGCGGGAAGGCGACGCAGCCGCCGCCGGGCTCCACCCACTCCAGCAGCGGCTCGCCGGCCATCCAGTCGCGCACCGTCGTGAAGGCCTGCCGCAGCCTGGCATCATTGGCCGCCAGCCAGGTCCCGGCCTGGGCGTAGGCGGCTGCCGCTATCGCCTCGTCGACGACGCTGCCGCAGATGCCGATCTGCTCCTTGGCGCACAGGAACCGCAGCGCCAGATCGGCGTCTCGGGTCAGGATCCAGCCTGTGCGGATGCCGGGGATGCCGAAGGCCTTGGACAGGGAGCAGACGCTGATCGCTCGGGGATCGAGGGTCGCGGCGACCGGCGGGGGCGGGGCGAAGCTCATGTCGCGATAGGTCTCGTCGACCAGCACATGAGCGCCGCCGGGAGCGCCGCACGCCTCGCCTATGGCGATCACCGCGCGCAGATCGGCCTCGGCCAGGGCGACGCCGGTGGGGTTGTGCGGGGCCGTGATACTGATCAGCTTTGTCGACGGCCGGGTCAGGGCGGCCAGGGCCGTCAGGTCCAGGGCGAAGCCGTCCTCGAACCTGAGGTCCAGATAGCTGATGTCGCAGCCGATCGCCCGCGGCGTCTCGATGTTGGTGGCGTAGTTGGGCCGCACCACCACCATGTGATCGCCGGCCTCCAGCAGGGTCAAGGCGATCATGAACAGCGCCGCCGAGGCTCCGGCAGTGATCAGCACGTCGTCTGCGGTCAGTCCGCCGCCGGCCCGCGCCGCGATCATCGCCCGCAGGTCGGCCCGGCCGAGATGGTCGCCGTAGCAGAGCGTCAGAGCCTTCAGGTCGAGGTCGAACTCGGCGAGATCCCGGTCGCGCACCGACGATTCGGTCAGGTTGAACTTCAGGCGGTCATAGCCGAGCTGCTCGGGGCTCTCGGCCTCGATGGCCATTCGGGGAATGCGCATCCGTCTCTCCCGGCGATTCCCTAGGAGAGGGACTCGGCCTTGGCCTTCTCGCGTTCATTGATGGCGGCGCGCAAGTCCTCGCCCCAGCCGGCGGCGTCCGCGCCGAGGGCGACCTGCGGCGGCGCGATCTCGGGGCCGACCCCGGGCGGCAGGGGCGGGGTGTAGTAGCCAAGGGCATAGCTGCCCATGGCGTAGCCCAGCAGGGCCTGAAGCTTCGGATCGAGGTCGCGGGCGATCGCCGGCGGGCAGGACAGGTACTGGTTCTCCTCCTGCCGCAGCCACCCGAGGCAATAGGTGATGTTGATCCCCACCCGGTCGGTCTTGGTGGTGTTCTCGCCACCCGCGTGGATCACCGAGCCGGAATAGACCAGCACCGAG
>CAIQDO010000150.1 GCA_903870555.1 uncultured Caulobacteraceae bacterium | reverse complement strand
TGCGGACCCAGACCGATCACGAGCAGAAGGAACAGACTTGGCTGCGTGACACCAGCGACTTCGCGGAGGGCGTAAAGTCGGTGTTCGAGCGCCGCCCGAGCGTCTTCACCGGCGCCTGAACGACGGGACTAAAGGCCCCGCTCGCCTCGTGACGAGGCGAGTAAGGCTTTTTCCACCGCCGAGGAGCCAAGCAGCCAAGGCGCCTCGTGAAGTCGGCGACGGGATGGGAGCAGAGTGTGCTCTGCGCGCTTCGCGCGCGAAAATTCCGAGGCGCCGGCTCAGGCATCGAAGGAGGTTCCGCGCGGACTCTTGGCTGCTTGGCTCCTTGGCGGTGAAAAATCTTAGAACCCTGATCAGCTTGCGCGGCCGCGCTCCCAGCGCGACACTCCCTCCAGCGAGACCGCCGATCAACGGCGGGCGATGGGATGGAGACGAGCCGCGTGCCGAAACTGAACCGCGATGGGGTTGAGCTTTACTACGAGGTCCATGGCCAGGGGCCCGTGCTGCTGCTGACGCACGGTTATTCGGCCACATCGCAAATGTGGGCCGGTCAGGTCGAGGCCCTGTCGAAATCCCACACCCTGGTGACCTGGGACATGCGCGGCCACGGCCAGTCGGACTATCCCGAAGACCCGGCCGCCTACAGCGAGGCGGCGACCGTCGCCGACATGGCCGCCTTGCTAGATGCGGTCGGCGCGGAGACGGCCATCGTCGGCGGCCTGTCCCTGGGCGGCTACATGAGCCTGGCGTTCCACCGCGCCCACCAGGAACGGGTGCGGGCCCTTCTGATCATCGACACCGGCCCCGGCTATCGCAAGGACGAGGCGCGGGACGGCTGGAACGCCACCTCCCTGAAGACCGCCGAGCGCTACGAGACCGAGGGCCTCGGCCGCCTCGCAGCCGGCAGCGTCGAGATGCGCACCAGCCGGCACCGCAACGCCGAGGGCCTCGCCAAGGCGGCGCGCGGCATGCTGACCCAGCGCGATTCCAGCGTTATCGAGAGCCTGCCGACCATCGCCGTCCCCTCGATCGTCGTCGTCGGCGCCAACGACACGCCGTTCCTCGCCGCCAGCGACTACATGGCGGCCAAGATCCCTGGCGCCCGCAAGGCGGTGATCCCGGACGCCGGCCACGCCGCCAACATCGACCAGCCGCAAGCCTTCAACACCGCGATCCTGGCCTTCCTGGCCGACGCCGGATTGGATGGCGGCTCATGACCGATCGCCTGAAGGGCAAGGCCGTCGTCGTCGTCGGCGCCGGCCAGACACCGGGGGAGACCATCGGCAACGGCCGGGCGACGGCGATCCTGTTCGCCCGCGAGGGAGCCAGGGTGTTGTGCGTCGACCGCCGGCTGGCGTCAGCCGAGGAGACGGTCGCGATGATCGCCGCCGAGGGCGGCGAGGCCGTGGCCTTCGAGGCCGACATCACCCGGGAGGCGGACTGCGTCGCCCTGATCGCCGAAGCCGTCGCCCGGTTCGGCCGCCTGGATATCCTGCACAACAATGTCGGCATCGGCGCCGGGGATTCTTCGATCCAGCGGTTGGAGCGAGACAACTGGGAGCGGATTCTGTCGACCAACCTGACCGGCATGTGGCTGACCATCAAGCACGCCCTGCCGGTGATGAAGGCTCAGGGCGGCGGGGCCATCGTCAACATCTCTTCGGTGGCGGCGATCGCCCCGGCCAACATCATCGCCTATGAGGTGTCCAAGGCCGGGGTCAACAAGCTGACCACCTCCACCGCCGCCCTCAACGCCCGCCACAACATCCGCTGCAACGCCATCATGCCGGGACTGATGGACACGCCGATGGCGGTGCAGGGCTATTCGGCGTCGCGCGGCGAGAGCGTCGAGACCATCCGGGCCGCGCGCAACGCCCGCGTGCCGCTGGGGGGCAAGATGGGCGAGGCGTGGGACACCGCCTACGCCGCCCTGTTCCTGGCCTCGGACGAGGCCAAGTTCATCACCGGCCAGATCCTGGCCGTGGATGGCGGCGCCTCGGTCCGTCTCGGCTGACGGCGACCGATCTGAGCAGGTTTGACCCGAATCATTCCAGTTTCCGGCGCGAAGCCTAAAGTGACGTTTAGGCGCTGATGGAAAAAGGGGGCGCGGCCGTGACCGTTTTGCCCGCCGAGAATTGGCCGGAACCGGGGTCGGCGGCGGAACGCAAGGCTTTCGCGAGCCTCCAGGCCAGGCTCGGCAATCAGTTCCGCGACATCTTCCCCGACCGCGTCGCGCCACGCACCGTTGTGGTCCTGCCCAGCCTCAGCCTCGACGAGGACATCCTGTCACGTGTCACCGGCATGCACCACTATGAGGAGCGGATGCTGGGCATGCTGATGCTGCTGCGGATGCCGCGCACCCGGCTGATCTACCTGACCAGCGAGCCGCTCTCCGACACCATCGTCGACTACTACCTGCATCTGTTGCAGGGCGTGCCGGCGGCCCATGCCCGAGCGCGCCTGACACTGCTAAGCTGTTTCGACGGTGGGAACCGGCCGCTCACGGAAAAAATCCTGGCGCGTCCGCGACTGATGGGCCGGCTCAAGGCCGCCATCGGTGATCCCGCCGCGGCCCACATCTCGGCCTACACCGTCTCACCGCTGGAGCGGACCCTGGCGGTTCGGCTGGGCGCGCCGCTCTACGGCTGCGATCCTGACCTGCTGCCGTTGGGAACCAAGAGCGGCGGCCGCCGACTGATGCGCGAGGCCGGCGCGCGGGTCCCGGACGGGGCCGAGGACCTGTGGTCCGCCGGCGACATCGCCGCGGCCCTGGCCGCGCTGAAGGCGCGAGACCCGGGCCTGCGCCGGGCGGTGGTCAAGCTCAACGAAGGCTTTTCCGGCGAAGGCAACGCTGTGTTCCACTTCGACGGCGCACCGACAGGTCCGGCCCTGCAGCCGTGGATCGCCGACGCCCTTTCGCGCCTGGCGTTCGAGGCGCCGGCCATGACCTGGCCCGCCTATTTGAGCAAGGTCGGCGCCATGGGCGCCATCGTCGAGGCCTTCATAGAGGGCGCGAAAAAGCGCTCGCCGTCGGTTCAATTCCGCATCGATCCACTTGGCGAGGTCGAGCTTATCTCCACCCATGACCAGGTGCTCGGCGGTCCCTCCGGCCAAGTCTACCTCGGTTGCCACTTTCCCGCCGACACCGCCTATCGCCTGGACATCCAGGCCGAAGGGATGAAGGTCGCCCGAGCCCTGGCCGCGCGCGGCGTTCTCGGGCGTTTCAGCGTCGACTTCGTCTCGGTCCGCGAGGACGCGGGGTGGCGCAACCACGCCATCGAGATCAACCTGCGCAAAGGCGGCACCACCCACCCGTTCCTGATGCTGCAGTTTCTGACCGGCGGAGCCTTCCGCCCCGACGACGGCCTGTTTCACACCCAGACGGGCCAGCCGCGCTACTACTTCGCTTCCGACAATCTCGAGGCGCCGCACTATCGCGGCCTGACCCCGGCCGACCTGGTCGACATTTCGGTTCTCAATGAGTTGCACTATGACGGCGCCCGGCATGAAGGGGTGGTGTTCCACCTGATCGGCGCTCTGTCGGAATTCGGGAAACTCGGTGTGGTCTGCGTCGGCGCCACGCCCGCCCGGGCGGAGGCGTTTTATCGCCGGGCGGTTGAGATTCTCGACCGCGAGCGGTCCATCGGGCCGTCCACGGCGCTCTGACAAGGGCCTTGTCCTGGCGCGGCGGCATTGCCGCCATCGGAGACGAGGGAGGGCGCTGCGGCGCGGGTCTCTTTCCCGTCGGGCGATCATGGGTCGCGGCGCCGCGACCGCTTCAAACGGTTGTTTGAATTTCTTGCGCCCCGCGGGTTATTCTCGGATGATAGGGGCAACTTGGGCGAAGGTCAGCCCAGAAACAACATAGCGGAGGATGGCATGGCGTGGGATTTCGAAACCGATCCTGAGTTCCAGAAGAAACTGGACTGGATCGAAGAGTTCATGACCGACGAGGTCGAACCGATCTCTCATCTCGGCATGGCGGTCTGGGGAACCGAGGGCCGCGCCAAGTTCATCAAACCGCTGCAAGACAAGGTCAAGGCCGAGGGGCTGTGGGCCTGTCATCTCGGCCCCGAGCTGGGCGGCCAGGGCTATGGCCAGCTCAAGCTCGCGCTGATGAACGAAAAGCTCGGCCGCAACAGTCTGGCCCCGAGCGTATTCGGCTGCCAGGCGCCCGACACCGGCAACGCCGAGATCATCGCGCACTACGGCACGCCGGAGCAGAAGGAAAAATGGCTCTGGCCACTGCTGAATGGAGACATCCGTTCGGCCTTCTCCATGAGCGAACCCACCGGCGGATCCGATCCCCTCACCTTCACGACCCGGGCCGAGTTGATCGGCGACGAGTGGGTTATCAATGGCGAAAAGTGGTTCTCCAGCGGCTCGCGCTACGCCCATGTGCTGGTGGTCTACGCCATCACCGATCCGGAGGCGAAGGACCCCTACCGTCGCACCTCGATCTTCCTGGTGCCCAAGGACACGCCCGGCGTCGAGACGGTGCGCAACATGGGCGTCGGCGGCCATGCCGGGGAAGGTAGCCACGGCTACATCCGCTATACCAACGTGCGGGTGCCCAAGGACGCCCTGCTCGGCGAGCGCGGCGGCGCCTTCATCATTGCCCAGACGCGTTTGGGCGGCGGGCGGGTGCACCACGCGATGCGCACGGTCGGCGCCTGCAGGCACGCCTTCGACCTGATGTGCCAGCGAGCGGTGTCGCGCCAAACCCGCGATGGGCGTCTTTCGGACCTCCAGATGGTCCAGCAACAGATCGCTGATTCCTGGATCCAGCTCGAGCAATTCCGTTTGCTGGTGCTGCGCACCGCCTGGCTGATCGACAAGCACCAGGACTACAAGCTGGTGCGCAAGGACATCGCCGCCATCAAGGTGGCCATGCCCAAGGTCTATCACGACATCGCAGCCGCCGCCCTGCACCTGCATGGCGCCCTGGGGGTGTCCAACGAAATGCCCTTCATGGGCATGGTCACCGGCGCTTTCGTCATGGGTATAGCCGACGGCCCCACCGAGGTGCACAAGGTCACGGTGGCCAAACAGGTGCTTAAGGACTATCGTCCGGACAACGATCTGTTCCCATCCTATCACATTCCCAAGCTGCAAGAGGCGGCCCGGGACAAGTACGCCGGAGAGCTCGACGCCTTGAAACAGCATTATGCGTCCCAGAAAGCCGTCGCGGCGAAGGCCGAGTCGGCCAAGGCGTGACGGGCAAACTTCCTCCGCTCATCGTGGGCCTGGGCGGCACCGTCCGCCCGGGCTCCAGCAGCGAAAGGGCCCTGGTCGCGGCCCTGACCGCGGCGGCGGCCGCCGGCGCCCGCACCGAACTGTTCGGTGGGGCCTTTCTGGCCGGCCTGCCGATCTACAATCCGCACGATCCCTTCGACGGACCGGAGCAGGTCCGCTTCATGGCGGCGATCAGCGCCGCTGACGGCGTGATCGTCTCCACCCCCGGCTACCACGGCTCGATTTCGGGGGTGGTTAAGAACGCCCTCGACAGCCTTGAGGGACTGCGGAACGATCGCCGGCCCTATTTCGATGGCCGGGCGGTTGGTTGTATTGTCTCGGCTGGCGGGGCCCAGGCGTCCGGATCGACCCTGGCCGCCCTGCGTTCGATCATCCACGCCCTGCGCGGCTGGCCGACACCGTTCGGCGCAACACTGGGCGCCAGTGGGCTATTCGACGACAGCGGCGCCTTCGCCGACCCAAGAGACGCCTGGCAAGTCGACACCGTGGCCAATCAGGTCGTCGACTTCGCCACTCGCTGGGCGTCCGCATAGGGCAGCGATTGGCGGCGCCTTGGCGTTTCAAGGCCAACTCCCTGAAAGCTCCATCGACCTGCTGATCGCCCTTACCTCGCCGGCGCCGGCAGGGGCGCTTCGGGGGCGGACGGGGCGAGGGCTTCGTCGCGGAGCATGCGCGAGCGCTTCCAGCCGCCATGCAGGTAGTAGGCGCTGGTCAGCACTGCGGAGGTGATCGTGCCCAGCGGGAAGCTCCACCAGATGGCGTCGGCGCCGAAGCGCGGCGACAGCAGAGCGGCGAAGGGAATTCGCACGCCCACCATCGACACCACCAATATGGCCATCGGCCACCACACAGCCCCCGTTGACCGGACGACGCCCGACAGGGCGAAGGTGACCGAGAAGATCACGAAGCCCCAAAGCACACGCGTGTTGATGTGATGGGCCAGAGGAATGGCCGGCGAGTGGGCCGGCAGCAGGATCGACAGAACCTGATCGTTGAGGGCGTAGAGCACCAGCGCCAGGGACCCGGTCACCAGGAAGCCCGAAATCACCCCGGAACGGGCGACCATCGCCACCCGGTCCCAGCGCCTCGCACCGATATTCTGCGCGGCCATGGAGGACACCGAGCCGCCAATGGCCATGGTCGGCATTTGCAGATAGCCGGTGATCATCATCGAGATCGAATAGGCGGCGCTGGTCAGGGCGCCATAGCGGTTGACGAAGCCGATCATCACCACCTGGGCGCCGGACATGATGATCATCTGCAAGCCCATCGGCAGGCCGCGGCCGAGCAGCGAGACCATGATATCCAGCCTAGGGCGGAACAGATGCAGATCGGGCGGCCGGAGCATCAGGATGCTGTTCTTGCGATACAGCCAGACGATCAAGGCCAGCAGCGAGACGCTCTGGCCAACCAGGGTGGCGGTGGCGGAGCCGGCGATTCCCAGGCGCGGAAACGGCCCCACCCCCATGATCAGCAGGGGGTTGAGGACGATGTCGATGGCGATGGCAAGGGCCAGGAACCAGAAGGGCGTTATGGAGTCCCCGGCCCCGCGTTGCGCCATCTGCAGGAACATGAAGAAGTTCATGAATGGCAGGGCGGCGAAAATCAGTCGCAGGTAGATGATCGCGTCGGCGCGCGCCTCGACCGGCGTGCCCATCATATCCAGGATCATCGGCGACAACAGTCCGCCGAGAAGGGCGACGCTCACTGACAGGCCGACGAAGAAGGTCGTGGCCGTTCCCATCACCCGCTTGACCAGCGGAAGCTCCCGCGCGCCCACCGCCTGGGCCACCAGGATGTTGGCCGCCATGCCAACGCCAAAGATGGCCCCCATCATCAGCATCATCACCACATTGGCGTTGCCCAGGGCGGTGATGGCCGTCTCGCCGAGAGTGTGGCTGACCCAGATCTGGTTGACGGTCCCATTCAACGACTGCAGGGCGTTGCCGCCAAGCAGCGGTAACGAAAACAGCAGCAGGGTGCGGGTGATTGGGCCTTGCGTCAGGTCGCGACCGCCGCGTCGCCGGGCCGCCGGCGGGGGGCCATGACCGGGCGCCCTGATGGCCAGACGGGCCGATTCGGAACGGGGGGCGTCCATCACTGACCCCGCCTTGGGCCCACGCGGCAATAGGACATCGATCGGGCCTTCCCCAAGGCGCTCACTCGGCGGTGAACGGCGTTCAGTCATAAACTGTATAGGAACCCCGCGATCATATCCAAGCCGCGCCGCGTCGATTCCCGCGCAAACAAAAACGGCGGGGCCGCAAGGCCCCGCCGTTTCAGCCGTTCGAAGAGCCGGAAAGCCTAGAACTTGTAGTGGACTTCCATGCCGTAGGTGCGCGGCGGAGTCAGGTCGTAGGAGGAATGTTGGGTGTAGGCGGCGCCGGCGTCGTTGGATCCGGAGTAGTAGCCGGTGGTGGCGGCGTCGTAGCCCAGGGTGTCGAACAGGTTCTTCACGAACAGTACGATTTCATACCGGTCGTGATCGCCGCTCCACACCGCGCGCATATCGACCTGGTCCCAGGACGGCGCCGAATCGTAGCTGCGGGTGAACACCGACGAGTAGGACTTGTCCTTCCAGATGAAGGTGCCCGACAGGGTCAGATTGCCGGGATCGAACACGAAGGTGTAGTTGGCGTTGACCGCGATCTTGTTTTGCGGAGCCTGGGGCAGCTGGTCGCCCTTTACACCCTGATAGTAGTCACCGCTGCTGGTGAGACCGCCGATCGGCCGCGCGCCTGGCGCGAGGGCCCGCGGGTCGGCCGCGTCGATGTAGCAGGCGCCGGTCGCGACCCCGTTGACGGCGGTGCAGTCGCTGCGGATCGAGGTGTGGTCCAGGCCGTAGGTCAGGTTCACGTCGAGGTGACGAATCGGCCGCCAGTCGATGCTCAGTTCGACGCCTTCGGATATCGCGCTGGGCACATTGATGAACTGCGTCAGGTTGATACCCCCGACCGGGAAGCCGAGCGGCACCTGGGCGTTGGAGTAGTTGTAGTAGAAGACGGCCGCGTCGACCACGAGGGTGTGGCCGAAGGTCTTCTTGAAGCCGCCCTCGATGTCATCGACGGTTTCCGGCGCGGCCTCGGGCGTGGCGCTGAGGTTGCCGGCGTTCAGGCCGAAAGCCTTGTAGCCGCGATTGTAGCGCGCATAGACAAGGGTCTTGCTATCCGGCGTCCATTCGATTCCGGCCGTCCCGGTCGGTGCGCTGGAGTGATCGCCCAGGCAGCGGGTGCGGTCGCCGGCGAATTGACCGGTCGTGGCGAACGTCGCCGCGCAAGTGACGCCCTTGGCAAGCACGCCGCTCGTCGACCCCGAGTTGGTGAGGTTGCTGGTGATGTCCACCGCCGGCATGTAGGCCCCAAGCTGGTAGGGGTTGACCCCGGCGCCTGACGGCAGGCCGAAGCCCACCCCCGGAGACAGGTTGTCGAAGGCCACGAACCGCGCTTCTTCCGCCGCCGTCTTCTTGTCGTAGGTGAAGCGGAAGCCGCCGGTCAGCTTGAGTTCCGGAGTGAGCTTCCAGTCCAACTGTCCGTATACGGCGTAGCTCTGGATCGTCGCCTGATAGTCGGTGAAGTAATAGTAGCGGCCCGGGTTGGCGAGGCCGCCGACCGGACTGGCCAGCTGTGGTTGATCGAGCGCCTGCACCGTCTGCGGGTTGTTGTTGGTCTCGTGGTAGTAGTAGACCCCGCCGATCCACTGCAGCGGGTTGTTGGTCGTCGAGGAGAAGGTCATCTCCTGGCTCCACCAGGCCGCGTGGGTGTCATAGGTGAAGGTCTGGGCCGGGTGAACCGTCAGCGGGCCGCAGCCATTGAGCGGGTTCGCGCCGCCGCCCAGCTGCGGGGGCAACGTGGGGCCCAAGCCGCCGAGGATGGCGCACTCGCCATTCGGAGCCAGGGGCACGGTGTAGGACGTGATCGGCGAATTGCCGTTGCCGAACAGCGAGGTCGTCAGGTCGTAGTGGTATTGGCTGTAGCCCGTGACGTACTTCACGTCGAAGCCGTCGAAGTGGTGAATGGCGTGGAACGTCGCGCCATAAGCCCCATGGACATAGATGTCGGTCGGGATGGCATGAGCGAAGCTGCGGATGTCGCTGGCGGCCGGATTATTCGTCCCGACCTGACCGACCACGTTGGTGGCCAGGCCGCTATAGGCGTAGTTGGGGTTGAAAAAGATCTGGCCGGACGTCGTCAGCGAGGTGTCATAAGCCCCGACGGTCGGCGTGCCGAGCAGGCCACCGGGGCCACCGCGGTCGTGGTTGAACGCAACGTCATTGACGTCGAGCCAGAAGTTGTTCCGGTCGTCCTTATACTGAAGTTGAGCGTCCATATAGGGGTCGTGATGAACCTCGCCCTCGGACGGTTTGCCCGGCACCAGGTTCTTGAAATAGCCCTGGTTTTGGTTGATGTCGTAGCCGCTCAGGCGGGCGGCGAAACCATGGCCGAGCGGCACGGAGACGGTGCCTTCGATCTTGGTGTAGTCGTAGTTGCCGACGACGGCGCGGAGCTCGCCGCTGAGCTCGTTGGTCGGCCGTTTGGTGATCGTGTTTATCAGGCCGCCGATGGCGTTGCGACCATAGAGGGTGCCTTGCGGGCCGAGCAGAACTTCGACCTGATCGATGAACATGTCGTCACGACCGACGAGGAACGTCGAGTTGGAATAGAAATCGTCATAGTAGATGGCGACGCCCGAGTCCGACGTATAGATGTTATTGTTCTTGGCGAGGCCGCGGATCGCGGGCCGATCCAACTGGCTCGAATAGGTCAGGCCGGGCGTGAAGTTGGTGATGTCCTGAACGGTGCTGATGCCCTTCAGATTGCGGTCTTGAGCGGTGAAGGCGGTGACGGCCTCGGGCACATTCTGCAGGCTGGCTTCGCGACGTTCGGCGGTGACCACGATCTCGCCGATGGTGGTGTCGACAGCTGCGGGCGCGGCGGCGGCGTGGGCCATGCCCGCGGAAAGGGCGAGAGCGCCCCAGGCGCTGGTCAACAACAGGATGTGCTTCTTCATCGGTCCTCCGCTGGGTCGGCGCCGCGCGCCGAGCTTTTTCGATCACCCGCCCCGCAGTCGAGGCGGGCGGCGCATTAGGGGGCGCTTCGTGTCGTGGACGGCCTGAGAGGTCAAGGCGCGCGTCAGTTCGCGGTCTCGGTTCTCTTGGGCACTGTGGCGCGGGAGACGCAGTCTCGGTGGTTTCGCTCAAACTTTTGGCGCCGCACAACGCGCCGCCGACGCCGTCATGCCCGCGACCGGGGCCTTCGCGTGGGCGACGGGCCGGATTCACCGTGGGGGAATCAGGTCATTCAACCTGTGCGGCGCCGCGAGCATGGCGCGGCGCCGCATTCCCTTGGACCTGATCAGTGGTCAGAAGAACTTGTAGTCAAGCTCGATGCCGTAGGTGCGGGGCGGGGTCACCGAATAGGTGCTGGAGATCCCGGTTTGTTGCAGAGAGAAGCCGGACGGAACCGCACCCTTGATGCCGTTGTAACCCGCGTAGCGGGTGCCGAACGCGCCGGCGTCGTAGCCGATGGTGTTGAAAAGGTTCTTGCCGAACACGATGATCTTGTAGCGACCGTCGGCCGCGGTCCAGGTCACCCGCGCGTCAACCTGGTCCCAGGCCGGCGAGGTATTGTAGGTCCGGGTGAGAAGAGCCCCCTCCTGGGTGTCACGCCAGATGTAGCTGGCCGACAGATTCAGTTTCCCGGCGGTGAAGCGCATCGTGTAGTTGGCGTTGAAGGCGATCTTGTTGCGCGGCGCATTGGGCAGGCGGTTGCCGGCGATGCTCTGAAATTTCTGCACGCCGCCGGTATAAATGTCCGCGGTCCATGGGGTTCCCGGGGAGGTCGCGGTCGCGGGGACGTCTGGCAAGGGTCTTGCGCCTGGATTGAGCGCATCCGGATCGGCGACATCCACGATCGCGCCGGACGTGGCGTAGGCGTCGAGGTAGGAATAGTCGAACAGGAAGGCTAGGTCCCGTGTCGCCTGCCATGTCGTTTCAAGCTCGATCCCGCGCGAGACCGCCGAGGGTACATTGTAGAAGTTGATGCCGCCCTGCGTCAGCCCGCCCGTGTTCAGATTGACCACCACCGGAATCTGCAGATTGTTGTACATATAGTAGAAAGCGGCGATGTCCGTCGTCAGGCTATGCATCCACGTTTTCTTGAATCCGACCTCGAAGGAATCGACGTGTTCGGCGTCAGTATAGGGCTGGTAGCTGAGGACGGTGTAGATGCCGATGTTGTAGCCGCCAGACTTATATCCGCGGCTGTACTTGGCGTAGGCCATGGTTTGGGAATTCGGTGTCCATTCCACCCCGGCCGTTCCGGTCACCGCCTGCCAACTGGCGTTATAGTAGCGGGTCGCGAAACCGGTCTTGGGGTTATAGGTGGTCGGACCCGTCACGCCCTTGGGCAGCAGCAGGGTCCCGCCAGGGCCATCGTAGCCCGAGTCGACCACGGTGCCGACCTGTGTGAGATCCACCGGGGCGGTATAGGGGCCGAGCAGGTTCGGATCGCCGTAGCAGGTGTTGACGGCGAAGCAGAGCAGGCGAACCGATTCCGAACCGTATTTCTGGTCGTGGGAATAGCGCAGACCGCCGGTGAACTTCCACGATTCATTCAGCTTGTAGTCCACCTGGCCAAACACGGCGTAGGACTCATTGGTCACCGTCGGGCGGTTGTCGAAGCGGCGGAAGGTGGTCTGGGAGGGGCAGGGTCCGCTGCCGCCGGTGCCGCTGCAGACGTAGGAGAACGGTCCGTTCCATTGCGTCTGCAGGGAGTCCTCGGTGTAGACTGGCTGGTCGTAGTGCTGCCGATAATAGTACGCTCCGACCACCCACTGCAGCGGACCGGGCGTTGTGGAGATAAGGTTGAGCTCGTGGCTCCAGAAGGCGTTGTCTTCCTGGTAGAAGAAGTCTTCCTGCGGGTATATGTTCAGGGGGCCATAGACGCCATTGATCGTATAGGCCGTCACCGGGGCTTCAAGACCCTGTGGCCCGGCGCCGCCGCTGGGGCCACGTAGCTTGTAGTTATAGTTCACGCCACCGGTGATGTACTTCAGGTCGGCGAACGGCAAGTGATAGGTCAGGTGGGCGGTGATGGTGTAGCTGAAGGGCAGGTCGACTTTGTAGGTCTGTGGCCGGGATTCCACCCACGGGCTGGTTTGGGCCGGGTTCACGCAACCCGTCGGCGACAGGTTGACCACATTGCTCACTGGCGCGCCCGCCTGGCAGCCATAGCCCGGATTGAGCTGGACCCCGGTGTTCGAATATTCCGAGGTAATGTATGGCCCCGGTGTCCAGCCGGCCGAGGATCCGCCCGGACCGCCGGCGCCGTTGGCCCACTGGCTGAAGCCGACCTTTTCCCAGAAATCCAACTTGTCGTTGATCTTCCACTGGACCTGCTCTTCGAGGTAGAATTGCTTGGTCACACCCCCTTCGCTGGCCGCTCCCGGGTAGATGTTATGCACCCAACCCTGGGACTGCTTTTCGAAATTGCCCGCCAGGCGGGCCTGGAGGGTGTCGGTGATCGGTCCGGACACCGCCGCCTCGATGTTGAAATGATCGTAGTTGGCGTAGGTCCCGCGAATTTCGGCGTAGGGGGTGACGGTGGGGCGGCGGGAGATTTCGTTGATCGCCCCGCCGATGGAATTGCGCCCGTAGAGGGTGCCCTGGGGTCCGCGTAGCACCTCCACCCGATCGAGGAACAGGGTCGAGCCGCCGGCGCCCACCGCGAAGGTCTCGTACAGGCCGTCGCTGTAGTTCGCCACCGAGGCGTCGGCGGAGAGCACATTGGTCTGGCGGCCGACGCCGCGAAGCGAGATCCGGTCGGTGGAGCTGTTGTACTCCAGGCCGGGCGTGAAGTTGGTCATGTCCTGGATGGAGTCGATGCCCATCAGCTGACGCTTGGCGGCGGTGTAGGCCGAGATGGCCACAGGGACGGTCTGCAGGTTCTGTTCGCGTTTCTCAGCGGTGACCACGAGCTCGCCGATGGTGGT
>CAIQDO010000149.1 GCA_903870555.1 uncultured Caulobacteraceae bacterium | reverse complement strand
TCATACCCACCGAGGCGACCTGCGGATGACAGTAGGTGCAACCCGCGATGGAACCGGGTTTGATCGGATGCGGATGGCCGCCCGCGATCAGTTCGGCCACCATCACGCCTTCATGGCTGGCCTTATGCGCCAGCCAGGGCGGTCCGGCGATGTCGCCAATCGCGAACAGGCCCGGCACGTTCGTGGCGCCGTGGCCGCCGGTGACGACGTGGCCGCGCTCAAGTTTGACACCGAGCGCCTCAAGTCCCAGCCCCTCGACATTGCCCTCGATGCCGACCGCCACGATGGCTCGATCCGCTTCGAGCGTCTCGGTCTTCCCGCCCGCCTCCAGGGCGATGGCGACGCCTGACGCGGTCTTCTTGAGACCCGTCACCTTTGCGCCGACGCGAAACTTCAGCCCACGCTTCTCGAACGCTTTTTGCGCGACGGTGGAGATCTCCTCGTCTTCGATCGGGAGGATCCGAGGCAAGGCTTCGATAACTGTAACATCAGCGCCAAGTGAATTGTAAAAACTAGCGAATTCAATTCCGATCGCGCCGGAGCCGACCACCAGCATGGACTTGGGCATGGTCGGAGGAACCATTGCCTCCCGGTAGGTCCATATCCGGTCGCCATCTGGAGCAAGACCGATCCCGGGAAGGACGCGGGCCCGGGCCCCTGTCGCCAGGATAATCGACTTCGCCGTCAGATCGCGCTGTCCGCCGGCCTTGAGCGCCACCTTCACGCGGGGCGCCGGCGTCGCGGCTTCAAGGCTCGCCGTCCCGTCGACCACCTCGATCTCATGCTTCTTCATCAGGAAGGCGACGCCGGCCGAGAGTTGCTTGGCCACCTTTCGCGAACGTTCCACCACCTTGGCAAGATCGAAGGATCGCCCGTCGATCGCCAAGCCGTAGTCGCTCAGATGGCCGAGTTGTGCGTAGACCTCAGCCGACTTCAGGAGCGCCTTTGTTGGAATGCATCCCCAGTTGAGGCAGATTCCGCCTAGCGCCTCGCGTTCAACGATCGCCGTTTTCAGGCCCAGCTGGCTTGCACGGATAGCCGCGACATAGCCACCGGGACCGGCTCCGATGACGATCAGATCGAAACCGTCCGCCATCAGAGCGCCGCTTCGATCGCGCGTTCGAGGTCCTTCGGCTCGGTTGTCGGACCGAACCGGCCAATCACCGCTCCGTCACGGCCGATGAGGAACTTGGTGAAGTTCCACTTGATCGACTCGCTGCCGAGCAGTCCTTTTTTCTGGGTCTTCAGCCAACCATACAGCGGGGACGCCTTGGGGCCATTGACCTCAACCTTGGCCATCATCGGAAAGCTGACATCGTAGTCAGTGAGCAGAAATTGGCGATTTCGGCCGAGTCACCGGGTTCCTGGGCGCCGAATTGATTGCACGGAAAGCCAAGGACCGTGAAACCGCGTTCGCGGTACTTTTTCCACAAGCCTTCCAAGCCGCCGTACTGGGGCGTGAAGCCGCATTTGCTGGCCGTGTTGACGATCAGCAGAACCTGACCCCGGTACGTTTCCAGAGCAGCATCCTGCCCGTCGAGGGTCTGGGCGGTGAAATCGTAGGCGGACTTGGTCATGCCAATTGGCTCCAGTCAGACGATCATGGTGATGGGATTTTCGATCAGGCCTTTGAAGGCCGCAAGCCATCGGGCCCCTATCGCTCCATCGACGACGCGATGGTCACAGGTCAGGGTGACAGACATCACCGTGGCGACGCCAAGTTCCGCGCCGCGCACCACCGGGCGGCGCTCCCCCGCCCCGACCGAAAGAATTGCGCCCTGCGGGGCGTTGATGATCGAAGCGAAAGACTTGATCCCGAATGTGCCAAGGTTGGATATCGAGAAGGTCCCCCCCTGAAACTCCGCCGGCTTCAACTTCCGGGTCCGCGCGCGCTCCGCGAGATCTTTCATCTCGGTCGCGATTTGCGCCAAACCTTTGGTTTCGGCGGCGCGTATGATTGGCGTGATCAGGCCGCCATCTATGGCCACGGCCACGGCGATATCGGCGTGGTGATGGAACGCCAGGCCCTCCGCGGAGTAACTGGCATTGGCCTCGGGAACACGCTTGAGGGCCAACGCGGCGGCTTTGATCACAAGGTCGTTGACACTGACCTTGACCCCTTCGGCGGCGAGCAATGCGTTGATCGCCGAACGCGACGCGAGAAGCGTGTCGATCTCGATGTCGATGGATAGCGGAAAGTGAGGAATGTCGCGGAAGCTGTCGGTCAGACGCCGCGCCACAGTCTTCCTCATTCCGTCCAGCGGACGCAGGTCGTAGGACCCTGCTGGAATGCCCATTTGTTCCAGAGTCCGGGCGGGGCCGGACGCCGTGGGCGTGGGTGCGGAGGCGGACGCGTGGATTACGCCTGCCTTCGCGGACTCGACGTCGCGGAGGATGATCCTTCCATGCGGACCACTCCCCTTCAGCGTTGCAAGGTCCAAGCCCCGCTGCTGGGCGACGCGGCGCGCCAGGGGCGAAGCGGCCACTCGCCGCGCCATGCCGACCCCTTGGGCGGCAGGGTCGCTCGCCGACGGTTCAATCTCTGACGGCGTCGGCGCGGTTGACGAAGGCGCTTCTAGCGCGGCCACGGAGCTGGTCGCGGCGACGTGCGAGATTTGGCTCGCCTGGACCCCGTCACCACTCAGCCGCGCGATCAGCGAATTGACCTTTACGCCTTCGGTTCCTTCAGTCACCAGGAGTTCCTCAACCACGCCTTCATCGACGGCCTCGACTTCCATCGTGGCCTTATCGGTCTCGATCTCGGCGATCACGTCACCGGAACGGACCGTATCGCCGACTTTTACCCACCATTTTGCCAGAGTCCCCTCCTCCATCGTCGGAGACAGGGCGGGCATCAGGACGTCGGTCACGAGGATTCCTTTGAGAGATGGGCGAGATCGTCCCCGTGACTTTCCCAGTTGCGACCGTCGAAGGGTGTCACGGTGATGTTCAAGGCCTCTATGTCATCAAGGCAACGGGCATTGACCGACCATCCGTCCGGGTTGGACCGAGGGCGGTAGAAACTCTTCACGCCACACGCAGCGCAGAACAGATGCTGAGCGACCCCGGTGTTGAATGAATAGGTTGTGAGGGCCTCGGCCCCGGCGAGCAGCCGGAAACGGTTTTCAGGCACGATCAGATGGATGAACCCGATCATGCCGCAGATCGAACAGTTGCAATCCTGAGCGTCGACGGCCTTTGGCAACGCCACCTCGAACCGCACAGCGCGACAATGGCAGCCGCCGGTCCGCCAGGTCATTCCGGCCGGCTCGGTCATCGATAGCAGACCGCATGGACCGCCTTGACGATCTTGTCCACCGAAGGGAGCGAGAGAGCCTCCAGATTGGCCGCATAGGGCAAGGGCACGTCCTCCTGGCAAACGCGCAGCGGCGGGGCGTCGAGATAGTCGAAGGCGTGTTCCACCACGCGGGCGGCGATCTCGGCGCCGACACCCATTGGCCCCCAACCCTCCTCGATCGTCACCAGTCGGTTCGTCTTTTTTACGCTGTCAACCACGGTCTGGTGATCGATCGGGCGAAGGCTCCGCAGATCTATGACTTCGGCGTCGATACCATCCCTGGCCAGAACCTCCGCCGCCTCAAGCGCGACCCCAACCATACGCGAATAGGCGACCAGAGTGACTGACGCCCCGATCCGCCGAACCGTGGCGACGCCTAGCGGGACGATCAGATCGTCGACGTCGGGAATGTCGAACTCGTGACCGTACATCATTTCATGTTCAAGGAAGACCACGGGATTGGGATCCCGGATCGCCGCCTTCAACATGCCTTTGGCGTCCATGGCGTCGTAAGGCGCGACAACCTTCAGGCCGGGCACGGCCCCGTACCATGCCGCGTAGTCCTGGCTGTGTTGGGCGCCCACCCGAGCCGCCGCGCCATTCGGGCCGCGGAACACCACCGGACAGTTGATCTGGCCACCCGACATATACAGGATTTTCGCCGCTGAATTGATAATATGATCGATCGCCTGCATGGCGAAGTTGAAGGTCATGAACTCAATCACCGGGCGAAGTCCGGTCATGGCGGCTCCGACG
>CAIQDO010000148.1 GCA_903870555.1 uncultured Caulobacteraceae bacterium | reverse complement strand
GCGCCGGTGGAGGCCTCCTATATGCCGATGTTCGCCCACTTCGCCCTGGTGCTGATGGCCGGCCTGTGGCTCCCGCCCCTGGCGACGACATGGTTCCAGCATGTGGCAAGGATGCTCGGATGAGGACCCGGTCGTGAGTGTCCTGTCGTGAGTGTCATGCGGGGCGTGATCGCCGACCTGCTCGCCCGCGGCCAGGCCCAGGGTCCCGCCGCCGGGCCGTGGCCCCGGTCGCTCATAGGCGTCGACGTCTGGCGCGACGCCATCGACCGGCTGGAAGAGGGCGTGGTGACGCTGACCAGCCTGTGGGGCGAGCCGGGCTTCGTGCGCATGGCCCTGATCGGCGAGGCCTTCGATGAGACAGGCGTCCTGGTCCTGGCCTGCCCCGACGGGCGCTTCCCATCGGTGGCCGTGCGCCATCGCCCGGCCATCCGCCTGGAGCGGACGATCGCCGACCTGGTTGGCCTGGTCGCCGCCGGCGCGCCGGACCCGCGGCCGTGGCTCGACCACGGTCGCTGGCCCACGGTCCACCCGCTGGGCGCCGCGGAGAGCCGCGTCACGGCCGCCGCGCCTTATGTCTTTCTCCCGGCAGTGGGCGAGAGCCTGCACCAGATCCCCGTCGGCCCGGTCCACGCCGGAATCATCGAGCCCGGCCATTTCCGCTTCACCGTCAACGGCGAGACCATCGTCCGACTGGAGGCCCGCCTGGGCTATGTCCACCGGGGCCTGGAGGGACAGATGATCGGCGCGCCCATCGCTCTGGCCGCGCGGCTGGCCGGGCGCGCCTCCGGCGACTCGACGGTGGCCTACGCCGTGGCCTTCGCCCGCGCGGTCGAGGCGGCCGTGGACGCGCGGCCGCCGCCCCGGGCCCACTGGCTGCGCGGCCTGATGGCCGAGTTCGAGCGGCTGGCCAACCACCTCGGCGACATCGGCGCCGTCTGCAACGACGCCTCCTTCGCCCTGATGCACGCCCACACCGGCGTTTTGCGCGAGCGGGTGCTGCGGGCCTGCGCCGCCGCCTTTGGTCACCGGCTGATGATGGACCGCGTGGTTCCCGGCGGCGTGACGCGCGATCTCGACGCGGCCGGTGTCGCGGCCCTTCGCGGCGTCACCGAGGCCCTTCGCAGTCGATTCCCGACCCTGGTCGATCTCTACGACGAGACCGCCTCTCTGCAGGACCGCACCGTCGGCGCCGGCCGGTTGTCCCCGGAGCTGGCCCGAGCCTTCGGGGCGGGCGGCTATGTCGGCCGCGCGTCGGGTCGCGCCTTCGACGCCCGCCGCGCCTTGCCCTATCCGCCCTACTCGCATCTGAAGTTCGAGGTTCCGGGCCGGGAGGCGGGCGATGTCGACGCCCGGGTGTGGCTGCGCATTGAGGAGGTCCGCCAGAGCCTGAACCTGATCGAACAGATGCTGGCGGCCCCGGCCGGCGGCCCGGTGCTGGCCGACCTGCCTCCCGAACGCGTCGGCGACGAGGGGACGGCGATGGTCGAGAGCTTCCGAGGCGACATCCTGGCCTGGGTCCGCCTCGACGGCGCCGGCCATGTCGCCCGGGTCCATCTGCGCGACCCCTCCTGGTTCCAGTGGCCGCTGCTCGAGGCCTGCGTGGAAGGCGTCATCGTCGCCGACTTCCCCCTGTGCAACAAGTCGTTCAACTGTTCCTACGCCGGGTGCGACCTCTGATGTCGATGCTGAAGGTCTTGCTGGAAGCGTTGCGGGGACCGTTGACCGAGCCGCCGCCCAGCCTCGACGACGTCCACCTCAATGCGCTCGCGGGCGACCTCGACGCCGCCGCCCGCCGCCGCCTCGGCCGCAGTCTGTCGATCCGCCACCTCGACGCCGGCTCGTGCAACGGTTGCGAGCTGGAGATCCACGCTCTCGGCAACGCCTTCCGTGACCTGGAGCGCTACGGCCTGCGCTTCGTCGCCTCGCCCCGGCATGCCGACGTGCTGCTGGTCACCGGCGTGGTCACCGCCAACATGCGCGAGGCCGTGGAGCGCACCTACGCCGCCACGCCTGGGCCCAAGTGGGTCGTCGCCGTCGGCGACTGCGCCCTGACCGGCGGCCTGTTCGCGGGAGGCTACGCCAGCGTCGGCGCGGTCGATGGGGTGCTGCCGGTCGACCTGCGCATCCCCGGCTGTCCTCCAGATCCGGTGGCGCTGTTACAGGGCTTGCTGGCCTTGCTGCAATCGGCCGCAGGTAGGTGATTCGCCCGGTTGGCAAGTATTGGTTGCGGTACGGCGGCGGCGTGCGACACTCGGGGCAATGATACCCGCGGAAGGAAGCGCGCTTGGGCTCGGCCACTACCGTCAGGACCGCCCGATTCGGCAAGATGGAGCTTCGCCTGGTTGAGCAGGGCAGTCGGCTGTTCGGTCTTGCGAACGGCGCGGTGGTCGTCGAGGGCGACGCTGGCGCCGAGGACGATCTCTGGCGGCGACTGCATGATCGCGCCGGTCAGGACGATGCGAAATACTTCGGCTTCGACGGCGCGCGGGGGCGCTTCCTGCTGTTCTTCCCCGGCGGTTTCGCGTCCGATCACTATGTGCTCCAGGAACGGGCCTATAAGGCCGCGGCCAAGGCCTGCCTCGACGCCATCCTGCCGGTGGAGGCGGCCGTGTCTGGCGAGGGGGTCGGCGCGGCGGCGCTGGCGGCGTTTCACGCCACCGACCTGCTGTCGCCGTTCGAGAAGATGCGCGTCGACGATGTGCTGAAGAGCGCCCGCGCCGACGCCTTCGTCCAGGCCGCCGCCCGATTCACCCTGGAAGGCGGCCGGGCGGCGCTTGCCGCCATGGACGGCGCCCTTGAGCCAGACGGCGCCGATAAATGGACCGTGGCCACCTATCTGCCGTTCCTCTGGCGGCCGGACACCCATCTTTTCCTGAAACCTGACTCCACCCGGGATTTCGCCGAGCGCGTCGGTCATCCCTTTCCCTCGCGCTACGAAGCGTCATTGCACCT
>CAIQDO010000147.1 GCA_903870555.1 uncultured Caulobacteraceae bacterium | reverse complement strand
CTCGACACCGGAGCAACTGGTCTTTAACCGCACGGTGGCACTGCGCGACACATGGGCGAAAGTTGAGAAGAAATCGAAATGATTGTATTGGGGCTTGGCGGGCTGCTGAACGATCCGGCGGTGAGAGCGGGCCTCGCGGCCGAAGGCGTGGAAATCCCGGCCGACACGCTCTTCCTGGCGGCCCTTCACGACACGACCAGCGATCGCGTGACCCTCTATGCCGAGGATCATCCTTCCGCCGCCCACCAGGCGGAGGTCGGCCAGGCCCGCTCGTGGCTCGCCGCGGCCGGCGCCATCGCCCGGGGCGAACGGGCCCTTCGGCTGCCGCGGACCCGCGGAGCCGGCTCTGTCGCCAGCCGCGGCCGCGACTGGGCCGAGGTGCGGCCGGAGTGGGGGCTTGCCGGTTGCCAGGCCTTCATTGCCGCGCCTCGGACGCGCACGGTCGGCAAGACCCTGCAAGGTCGCGCCTTCCTTCACGACTATGACTGGCGGCGGGACGAAGGCTTCGGCGGTCTCGATCTGATCCTGACGGCGCCGGTGGTCGTGGCGAGCTGGATCAGCCTGCAATACTATGGATCGACGGTGGCGCCCGAGGTGTTTGGCGGCGGCGACAAGCGCCTGCACAACGTTACAGGCGGTATCGGCGTCGTCGAGGGCAATGGCGGCCTGTTGCGGGCCGGACTTCCCTGGCAATCGGTCCATGATGGGGAGGGCTACGCCCACGCGCCGATTCGCCTTTCGGTTTGCGTCGAGGCGCCGCGCCAGGCGATCGCCGACGTCTTGGGCCGCCACGGCGATGTCCGGGCCCTGTTCGACAACGGTTGGCTACACCTCTTCGCCCTCGACGGCGACGGTCGCATGGCCTGGCGTTACGCTGGCGACCTTCAATGGGCCGCCATGCCCGATGTCGAAGCCGCCGGGGCGGCGCCCGAGGCTCACCCCGCCGCGTAGCTCTGCAGCGACCGCACCTCCATCACCCCCTCGGCCTCGGCGGTGATGGCCTGGGCGGCGGCGAGGGCGCCGGCGGAGGTGGTGTAGTAGGGGATCTTCATCATCAGCGCCGCCCGGCGCAGGGAGAAGCTGTCCTGCAGCGACTGGCGGCCCTCGGTGGTGTTGAACACCAGGCCGATCTCGCGGTTCTTCATCAGGTCGAGGATGTGTGGCCGGCCTTCCAGCACCTTGCGCACCAGCTCCACCTTCAGGCCCTGGGCGGTCAAATGGGCGTGTGTGCCGCTGGTGGCGACGATGCGGAAACCGCGGGCCAGCAGCAGCCGGATCGGCTCCTCGATCCACGGCTTGTCGGAGTCCTTCACCGACACGAACACGCCCCCCTCCTTGGGCAGGATCACCCCGCCGCCGAGCTGGCTCTTGGCGAAGGCGCGGGCGAAGGCCGGGGCCAGGCTCTCGCCGGGCCGCCGCCAATCGAGGCCCATTACCTCACCGGTGGAGCGCATTTCCGGGCCGAGCACCGTGTCGACGCCGGCGAAGCGGGCGAAGGGGAACACCGCCTCCTTCACCGCCACATGGTTGTAGGGCTCGTCCTTCAGGGCGAAGCTGGCCAGGCTGACCCCGGCCATCACCTTGGCGGCGATGGCGGCGATCGGCTTGCCGATGGTCTTGGCGACGAACGGCACGGTGCGGCTGGCGCGCGGATTGACCTCCAGCACGAAGATGCGCGGGGCGTCCGACAGCGGTTCCTCGATGGCGAACTGCACGTTCATCAGGCCGCGCACGTTCAGCGCCCGGGCCATGGCCTCGGTCTGGCGTTTCAGCTCGGCGATGGTGTCGTCGCGCAGGGAGAAGGGGGGCATGGAGCAGGCGCTGTCGCCCGAATGGACCCCGGCCTCCTCGATATGCTCCAGCACGCCGGCCACGAACACCGTCTCGCCGTCGCACAGGGCGTCGACGTCGACCTCGGTGGCGTGGGACAGATAGGCGTCGATCAGCACCGGGGCGTCGCCCGACACCTTCAGCGCCGTATCGATGTAGCGGCCGAGGTGCTCCTCGTCGCGGACGATCTCCATCGCCCGGCCGCCCAGCACGTTGGACGGGCGGATCACCACCGGGAAGCCGACCTTGCGCGCGCCGGCCAGCGCCTCCTCGGCCCCGCGGGCGATGGCGTTGACCGGCTGCTTGATGTCGAGCCGGTGCAGCAGCTGCTGGAAGCGCTCGCGGTCCTCGGCCAGGTCGATGGCGTCCGGCGTGGTGCCGAGGATCGGGACCCCGGCCGCCTCAAGCGGATGGGCCAGCTTCAGCGGCGTCTGGCCGCCGAACTGGACGATGACCCCGAGCAGCTCGCCCTTCGAGGCCTCCACCGCGATCAGCTCCAGCACGTCCTCGGCCGTCAGGGGTTCGAAATACAGCCGGTCGGAGGTGTCGGGGTCGGTTGAGACGGTCTCCGGGTTGCAGTTGACCATGATCGATTCGATGCCGATATCGTCCATGGCGAAGGCGGCGTGACAGCAGCAGTAGTCGAATTCGATGCCCTGGCCGATGCGGTTGGGGCCGCCGCCGAGAATGATCGCCTTGCGCCGGCCAGACGGCTCGGATTCGCACTGCGGGACCTGGCCCAGGGCGCCCGATTCATAGGTGGAATACATGTAGGGCGTGGCGGCGGCGAATTCGGCCGCGCAGCTGTCGATGCGTTTGTACACGGGCCGCACGCCGAGCGCCTGACGGGCGGCGCGGGCGGAGGCCTCGGTCCGGCCGGTGAGTGTGGCGAGACGGGAGTCGGAAAAGCCGAGCGCCTTGATGCGGCGGAACTCGGCGGCGTCGGCAGGCAGGCCGCTCGCCCGCAGGCTGTCCTCGGTCTTCACCAGGGTCTCGATCTGGCGCAGGAACCAGGGCTCGTAGCTGCAGGCGCGGTTGACGGCGTCGACGTCTAGGCCGTGGCGGAAGGCCTGGGCGATCACCCGAAGCCGGTCGGGCGTGGGATCGCCGAGCGCGCGAACGATGGCCGCGCGGCCGCCGGCCGGATCCTTGGCGCCGGGGATGTCGATTTCGTTGAGCCCATCGAGACCGGTCTCCAGGCCGCGAAGGGCCTTCTGCAGGCTCTCGGCGAAGGTGCGGCCGATCGCCATCACCTCGCCCACCGACTTCATCTGGGTGGTCAGGTGCGGCTCGGAGCCCGGGAACTTCTCGAAGGCGAAGCGTGGGATCTTGGTGACGACATAGTCGATCGACGGCTCGAAGGAGGCCGGGGTGGCTCCGCCGGTGATGTCGTTCAGCAGCTCATCGAGGGTGTAGCCGACGGCCAGCCGCGCGGCGACCTTGGCGATGGGAAAGCCGGTAGCCTTGGAGGCCAGGGCCGAGGAGCGCGACACCCGCGGGTTCATCTCGATCACCAGCATCCGGCCGTCAACCGGATTGACCGCGAACTGCACGTTCGAGCCGCCGGTCTCGACACCGATCTCGCGCAGCACCGCGATCGAGGCGGCGCGCATCCACTGGTATTCCTTGTCGGTCAGGGTCAGGGCCGGCGCGACGGTAATCGAGTCGCCGGTATGCACGCCCATCGGGTCGATGTTCTCGATCGAGCAGACGATGATGCAGTTGTCCGCCTTGTCGCGGACGACCTCCATCTCATACTCCTTCCAGCCGAGGACACTCTCCTCGATCAGCACCTCGGTGGTCGGCGACAGGTCAAGGCCGCGTTCGACGATCTCGCGGAATTCTTCCATGTTGTAGGCGATGCCGCCGCCGGTGCCGGCGAGGGTGAAGGAAGGGCGGATGATCGAAGGCAGGCCGACCAGCAACTGGGCTTCGAGGGCTTCCTCCAGGGTGTGGGCGGCCCGGGACCTGGGGCTTTCCAGGCCGATCGAATCCATGGCGTCGCGGAATTTCTGGCGGTCCTCGGCCTTGTCGATGACGTCGGCGCGGGCGCCGATCATCTCGACGCCATAGCGGGCCAAGGCGCCGGAGGCTTCCAGGGCCAGGGCGGTGTTCAGCGCGGTCTGGCCTCCCATGGTCGGCAGCAGGGCGTCGGGACGCTCCTTGGCGATGATGCGTTCGACGGTCTCGGCGGTGATCGGTTCGATATAGGTCACGTCCGCCACGTCCGGGTCGGTCATGATGGTGGCGGGGTTGGAGTTGACCAGGATGATGCGATAGCCGTCGGCGCGCAGGGCCTTGCAGGCCTGAACCCCGGAATAGTCGAACTCGCACGCCTGTCCGATGACGATGGGGCCGGCGCCGATGATCAGGATGGATTTCAGGTCGGTCCGTTTGGGCATCGAGTCTCGCACGCGAAAGCCGCCGCACGGGTTGGCGCGCGGGGGCGAAAGGTCTTCATTGGGTAAGCGGCGGGTTTAGAGACCGGGAAGCCGTGGCGCAAGCGCGGCGGACGCGGCGATCCTGCCCGCCGATGAACCAAAGAGCCAACCGCAGCGTTTAAGTGACACCGCCACGGAGACGGCGATGTCCTTGCGGAGCGTGCCGTGCCTCCAGCTGTCTTTGCTCGCGTCGTCGGCGCCGTGGCCCTGTCCCTGCTGCTGGCCGGCGGATCCGCCGCGCGCGCTCAGATTGAGACGCAGGTGTCCCCGATGGTCGGCGGGGCGCCGATGTATTCCACCAAGACCATTGTCGCCAACGCTAAGGAGTCGAAGGACCACACCACTCTGGTGGCGGCGGTGAAGGCGGCGGGCCTGGTCGACACCCTCGACGGGCCGGGTCCTTTCACGGTTTTCGCCCCGACCAATGAGGCCTTCCCCAAGCTGCCGCCCGGCGCGGTCGACGGCCTGCTGCGGCCCGAGAACAAGGCGGCGCTGGTCAAGCTGTTGACCTATCATGTGGTGGCGGGAAAGGTGACGGCGGCCCGCATCCGCTCGGCGATCAAGGCCGGCAAGGGGACCGCCACATTGACCACCATCGAGGGCCAGCCGCTGAGCGCCAGCCTCTATGACGATCACATCGTCCTGACCGACGCCAAGGGCGGAACCGCGACGATCACCATCGCCAATGTGACGCAGGCCAACGGCCTGATCCATGTCGTCGACGCCGTCCTGACGCCCTGAACGACGCGCCAGAAAACGTCGTCAAGAAAAATGGGCCGGCGCGAAGCGCCGGCCCATGATCGTATCGGGATGCGATGACTCCCAGTGCTCCGACAGGGTCGGAGCACCAACGTCTAATTCCAGTGCATTTTCGACCCGCTCGAAAGCCGAGCTTTGAAGCGGGTCATTGCACTGGGGGAGCCAAGCAGTCCTAGGCCTGAAGTTGGCCGGCGGACATCTTGCCGTTCTTCGCGTCGCGTTCCAGTTCGTAGGTGATCTTCTGGCCTTCACGCAGCGAGCCGAGGCCCGCGCGCTCAACCGCGGAGATATGGACGAACACGTCGGCTCCGCCGGCGTCCGGCTGGATGAAGCCGAAGCCCTTTTGTCCGTTGAACCACTTAACAGTTCCGGTAGCCATTTAGATTTAGTCCTTAGAATGAAGAAGCCCGCGGGACGCGGGTTTCGTTTGGTCTATCTTGTTCGGAGAGGATCGGTAGGCGGGTCCGGAGGCGCCGTTACAGAGCGCGGAAGAGCGGCCGAACCCAAGCGAATTCGATTGGGCAGTCTTACCCTGAACGACCCCGGCGGGCAAGGCGAATATGAAAGGGTCACAAAGCCTTTCAAATGGCGTACTTAAGGCTGATATACTTTTCGCTCTTAACGATGCCGGAGTACCCTTTTATGAGTCTTATCGACAAAATTCCCCAGCTCGACGACGCCCAGCTGAAGAACCTGCTGGAGAACGCCAAGCGCCTGGGAACCTCCGGAAGCGTCAAGCAACAGGCCGACGCCGCCGAACTGTTGCCCGCCCTCGAAGCCGCCGTCGCCGCGCGCAAGGCGGTCAAGCTCGAAGCCGCCGCCGAGAAGCGCAGCGCCAGCAAGAAGCCGGCCGCCCCGCGCGCGCCGCGGGCGACCAAGGCCAAGGCCGCCGCCGCCGTCGAAGCCTGAGCAACTTCAGGCCGGGAGCTTGCTCCCGGCCCTCGGTTGACCGCGTTCTCGCACCATAAGCTCGGCGAACCTGTGGAACACCGGCAGAGAGTCAGTCGGACCAGGCGAGGCCTCTGGGTGGTGCTGGACCGAGAACGCCGGCCGTCCCGTCACCGCCAGGCCGGCGTTCGACCCATCGAACAGCGAGACATGCGTTTCCTCCAGGCCGGCCGGCAGGCCGTCCCGGTCGACCGTGAAACCGTGATTCATCGACACGATCTCGACCTTGCCGGTGGCCAGGTCCTTGACCGGGTGATTGGCCCCGTGGTGTCCCTGGTCCATCTTGATGGTCCGTGCGCCCATCGCCAGGGCCAGCATCTGGTGGCCCAGGCAGATCCCCATCACCGGTGTCCCACTCTCCACCAGCGCCCGGATTTCGGGGGCCGCATGGACGGCGGTGGCCGCCGGGTCGCCCGGTCCATTGGACAGAACCACGCCGTCCGGCGCGCGCGCCAGGATGTCGGCCGCCGAGGTCTGGGCCGGAACCACCGTCACCCGCGCGCCGGACGACACCAGGGCCCGCAGGATGTTGCGCTTCACCCCATAGTCCACCACCACGACATGGAAGGCCTCCGGCGCCGGCTTGGCGTATCCAGCCGGCCATGACCACAGCCCTTCGGTCCAGGTGAAGGGCTGAAGGCAGGAGGCGGGCAGGGCCAGATCGACGCCGTTGAGCCCTTCCCAGGCGGCGGCCCGCGCGGTCAGGGCGGCGAGATCGAAACGACCGTCGGGCGAATGGGCGATCACCGCGTGCGGCATGCCGTTTTCGCGGATGCGCCGGGTCAGCGCCCGGGTGTCGACGCCCGACAGCCCCACCACGCCGCGCCGCTTCAGCCAGCCGTCGAGGTCGGAATCGGCGCGCCAGTTGGCCGGCGACGTCGGCGGGTCGCGGAAGACCGCGCCCCGAGCGGCTTCAGTCGAGCCGAGCACCTGCTCGATGTCCTCGACGTTGGTCCCGACGTTGCCGATGTGAGGGAAGGTGAAGGTGATGATCTGGGCCATGTAGGAGGGATCGGTAAGGATCTCCTGATAGCCGGTCATGGCGGTGTTGAAGCAAACCTCGCCGACGGCCTCGCCGACATGGCCGCAGCCGAGGCCCTGGAACACCGTGCCGTCGGCGAGGGCCAGAACGCCGGTGACGCCGGGCAGCAGGTCGGTCGACATCGATGTCTCCTCGGGAGCGGGGGGATGAACGGGGGCGGCGCGGTGGTAGTCGCGGCGGCCACCAGGGTCAACGCGGCTTGTTCTCAAACTTGGAAGGGTTAGAGGGAGAAGATGCTCCAACTTCGCCCAAACTGCGAGTGCTGCGACGGCGATCTGCCGACCGCCTCGCCCCTGGCCCACGCCCCATGCGCCTGACCACCGTCGGGATCGACGCCGACGACACCCTTTGGCACAACGAGACCATCTTCCGTCTGACCCAGGCGCGTTTCGCGGCCCTGCTGGCGCCCTATGCCGAACCGGGCGACCTGGCCGAGCGGCTGGCGGCGACGGAATCGCGCAACCTTCGCCTGTACGGCTATGGCATCAAGGGCTTCACCCTGTCGATGATCGAGACCGCGATGGACTTCGCCGGCGACGCCGCCGGGCCGGTGGTCCGCGAGATCCTGGCCGCCGGCCGGGAGATGCTGACCCATCCGATCGAGCCGTTGCCCGGCGTCGAGGCGGCGCTGGCGTTGCTGGCCGACCGCTACCGGCTGGTGTTGATCACCAAAGGCGACCTGCTGGACCAGGAGCGCAAACTGGCCGCCTCGGGCCTGGGCGAGCTGTTCGCGGCGGTGGAGATCGTCAGCGAGAAGACGGCGGCCACCTACCTTACGGTGTTCGGCCGCCACGGCACGGGCGCCGCCTCGGCGGCCATGATCGGCAACTCCCTGAAATCCGACGTCATCCCGGCGCTGGAGGCCGGCGCCTTCGCCGCCCACATCCCCTATGCCCTGACCTGGGCCCACGAAATGGCCGACGCCCCCCTCGGCCACCCTCGCTTCGCCGAACTGCCCTCGATGGCCGAGGTCCCCGGGTGGCTGGCGGGGTGCTTGGAAGGTTGATGGCTTGTAGCTTTTAAGCTACTTTGGCGGGCGATGGAGCTGTTTCGCTATCGACGCGAGGACGGTGTCGAACCGTTCACCGAGTGGGTCAACGCCCTGCGGGACAAGGCCGCGCAGGCGCGCGTGCGTGTTCGCCTGCTGCGTCTCGCGACCGGGAGTTTTGGCGATTGCGAGCCTGTCGGCGAAGGCGTTTCGGAACTGCGGATCCATGTTGGCGCGGGTTACCGGGTCTATTTCGGACGGCGTGGCGAGTCCTTGGTCATCCTGCTCTGCGGTGGCGACAAGGGCTCCCAGGCGGCGGACATCAAACGGGCGAAGGGCTATTGGAGCGAATGGAAACGGAGGCAGGCATGACCACGATGACAGGCGTCGTCTCCCACCACGAACGGGAAGTCGCCGAGCTGTCGGCCGATCGGGAATTGGCCGTCGAATATCTCAAGGCGGCGATGGAGGCGCTCGACGATCCCGAGGATCGCGGCGCCGGCCTCTTGGCTCTGCGCACCGTGGCGGAAGCCTACGGCGGTCTCGGACGGGTGGCGGCCGAGGCCGGGATCAGCCGCGAATCCCTCTATCGCGCCCTATCCCCGAAGGGCAATCCGACGCTCAGGACGCTGTTGGCGGTCCTGAAGACCGTCGGGATGCGTCTGTCGGTCGAGCCGGAACACCCCGTGAGCGCCTGACCGTGCGCTTCGACGATCGCTTCCTTGACGAGATAAAATCGCGCCTGCGGCTTTCCGACGTGATCGGCAAGACCGTGAAACTGCGCCGACAGGGTCGTGAGTACGTCGGCCTGTCGCCGTTCAACAAGGAGCGGTCGCCGTCGTTCTTCGTCAACGACGACAAGGGATTCTACCACGACTTTTCCTCGGGCAAGCACGGCGACCTGATCAGCTTTCTGCAGGAGACCGAACGGCTCAGCTTCGTCGAGGCGGTCGAACGACTGGCCGGGGAGGCGGGGGTGCCCTTGCCCGCCCCGGATCCCGAGGCCGCGGCCCAGGACCGCAAGCGCCAGAGTCTCTCGGACTGGCTCGACGTCGCCGCCGCCTGGTTCGAGGCCGAGCTTCGCCGGCCGGCCGGAGCGGCGGCCCGCGATTATCTGTCACGCCGCGGGCTGCCGGAATCCGAATGGTCGCGCTTCCGCATCGGCTACGGCCCGGCGGCGCGCACCGCCTTGAAGGACTATCTGGTGGCCAAGGGCGCCCTGCCGCGCGAACTGGCCGCTGCGGGCGTGATGATCGTCCCCGAAGACGGCGGCGAGGGCTACGACCGCTTCCGGGACCGAATCCTCTTTCCCATCACCGACCATCGCGGACGGATCATCTCCTTCGGCGGCCGGGCGCTCGATCCCAAGGCCCGCGCCAAATACCTCAACGGGCCCGACACCGACCTGTTCGACAAGGGCCGCGTTCTCTATGGGCTCCATGAGGCGCGGCGCCTCCTGTTGGCCGGCGGCGACGGCGCCGCCCTGGTGGTGGTCGAGGGCTATATGGACGTGATCGCCTGCCAGAGGGCGGGGATCGCGGCGGTGGCGGCGATGGGCACGGCCCTGACCGAAAGCCAGATGGAGCTGCTGTGGCGGCTGCACCCCGAGCCGACCCTGTGCTTCGACGGCGACCGGGCCGGGATGCAGGCCGCGTCCCGGGCCATCGACCGCGCCCTGCCGCACCTGCAGTCGGGCAAGAGCTTCAAGTTCGCCATCGTCACCGGCGGCAAGGACCCCGACGACATCCTGCGCGAGCAGGGGGCGGCGGCGCTGAAGGCGCAACTGGCGGCGACCACGCCGTTCATCGACGCCCTGTTCACGCGCGAACGCGACGCCGCGCCGCTGGAGACTCCGGAGAACCGCGCGGGGCTGAAACAGCGGCTCAGGGCGGCGGCCAAGGCCATCGCCGACGCCGACCTCGCCGCGGCCTATCGCGACGCCCTGCTCCAACGCCTCGACACCCTGTTCGAGACCGCCCGACGGCCCGTCGCGCCGGTCGGTCGGCCGTCCGCGGGTCCCGGCAGCAAGTGGAGCCGAAACGCTCCGGAAATTCCGACATCGGCCCGCCCGCAGTCGCGGGAGGCGGCGCGGCGCCTCGCCGGATCGATGAACCCCACGGCCGCCGCCCTGGCGCGTCAGGCGGTGGCGGACCCCGGCGTCCTCGATAATCACATCGAGGCGTTGCAGTCGCGCGGCTTCGGCGATCCGGCGCTGGACGGCTTGGCCAAGGAAATCATTCGCGTTCGCCTGGAGGCCGACCACCTTGACAGCGTGGCTCTGCGCCGCCATCTGAGCCAGGCTGGATTTAGCACGCTGTTGATTGACGTCGACCGGGCCGCCGCGCACGCGGGCGCGCCCTTTGAAAAAGATGACGTCACCCTCGCCGCGGCAAGGTCCCAGTGGTCGTACGCCTTCGAGGTCTTGCACCGCGTGGCTGCTCTGGAAGACGCCCTCACTCTTGCCAAATTGGATTTGGCCGGGGGCGACAGCGCATCTGTGCTCATAGGCCTCAAGAAGGAGCGCGATTCACTGCAGCGGGCGATCAAAACGGGATCGATTTGGACAGGCGAAGCGGAATCCTGAGGGGCGTCCCTCGCGATCTCGCGTCGTCATCACCATTTTTTCGGCGTCGCCCGGTCCGGGGCGTCAACGCCGCTGTCGGAGATATTCGATGAGCACCACCGCCACCGCCGAAGCCCCCGAGGTCGAAGCCCCCGCCGCCACCGACGGCCCTCTGCTCGACCTGACCGACGCCGGCGTCAAGAAGTTCATCAAGCAGGCCAAGGCTCGCGGCTACGTCACCATGGACGAGCTGAACAAGGTCCTGCCGTCCGAGGAGGTCACCTCCGAGGCGATCGAGGACACCCTGGCCATGCTGTCGGAAATGGGCGTCAACGTCGTCGAGGCCGAGGAAGAAACCACCGAGGCCAGCGAAGTGGTCGTCCGCGAGGAGACCGCGGTGGCCGAGGCCGCCGACAAGCAGAGCGCCTTCGACCGCACAGACGACCCCGTCCGGATGTATCTGCGCGAAATGGGCTCGGTCGAGCTGCTGTCGCGCGAGGGCGAGATCGCCATCGCCAAGCGCATCGAGGCGGGCCGCGACACCATGATCCGGGGCCTGTGCGAGAGCGCCCTGACCTTCGAAGCCATCATGGTCTGGCGCGAGGAGCTCGGCCAGGGCCGCATCCTGCTGCGCGAGGTGATCGATCTCGAACAGACCTACGGCGGCCAGGTCGCCCAGGCCCTGTCCGACGCCGCCGTCGCCAGCGAGGCGATGGACGCCCGCGTCGCCAGCGAACCGGTCGACGATGAGGACGGCACGCGCGCCGCCGCCGCCGAGGCCGCCGACGAGGACGACTTCGACGACGGCGCCGGCCCGACCATCAGCGCCATGGAGAGCGAGCTGCGCGAAGGGGTGATGGCCACCCTCGACGCCATCGCCGTGGAATTCGAGTCGTTCCGCAAGCTGCAGGATCGGCTGGTCGAGAACCGTCTGCGTGGCGACGACCTCACCGACGCCGACCGCAAGGCCTATGAGACGACCTCGGCGGCCATCGTCCAGCACCTCAAGACCCTGCGGCTGAACAACAACCGCATCGAGGCCCTGGTCGAGCAGCTCTACGCCATCAACAAGCGCCTGATGGGTCTGGAGGGCCGGCTGCTGCGCGTCGCCGACAGCTACGGCATCTCGCGCGGCGAGTTCGTCAAGGCCTACTTCGGCTCGGAAATGGACCCCAGCTGGCGCGACAAGGTCTCGCTGCTGGGCGTGCGCTGGAAGAAGTTCGTCGAGAACGACGCCATCCAGATCGCCGACATCCGCCGCGAGATCGCCAGCCTGGCGACAGAGTCGGGCGTGCCGATCGACGACTACCGCCGCATCGTCCACACCGTGCAGAAGGGCGAGCGCGAGGCCCGTCAGGCCAAGAAGGAGATGGTCGAGGCCAACCTCCGTCTGGTGATCTCGATCGCCAAGAAATACACCAACCGCGGCCTGCAGTTCCTCGACCTGATCCAGGAGGGCAACATCGGCCTGATGAAGGCGGTCGACAAGTTCGAGTACCGCCGCGGCTACAAGTTCTCCACCTACGCCACCTGGTGGATCCGTCAGGCGATCACCCGCTCGATCGCCGACCAGGCCCGCACCATCCGCATCCCCGTGCACATGATCGAGACGATCAACAAGATCGTCCGCACCAGCCGCCAGATGCTGCACGAGATCGGTCGCGAGCCGACCCCGGAAGAGCTGGCCGAGAAGCTGGCCATGCCGCTGGAAAAGGTGCGCAAGGTGCTGAAGATCGCCAAGGAGCCGATCAGCCTCGAGACCCCGATCGGCGACGAGGAAGACAGCCACCTAGGCGACTTCATCGAGGACAAGAACGCCATCCTGCCGATCGACGCGGCCATCCAGTCCAACCTGCGGGAAACCACCACCCGCGTGCTGGCCTCCCTCACCCCGCGGGAAGAGCGCGTTCTTCGCATGCGCTTCGGCATCGGCATGAACACCGACCACACCCTGGAAGAAGTCGGCCAGCAGTTCAGCGTCACCCGCGAACGCATCCGCCAGATCGAAGCCAAGGCCCTGCGCAAGCTCAAGCACCCCAGCCGCAGCCGCAAGCTTCGCAGCTTCCTGGATAGCTAGCCGACTAAGGACCGCGGGCGTCTCGCCCGCGATTTAGCCGTCAGCGGGAAGGTGCCCGCCCGCCAAGACCGCTTTGGCCGCCGGCGCCAGACCGTCGGCGCCGAAGGGGTTGAAGATCCGTACGCCGGCGACCGCCCCGCCGTCGGCCATGTCCTCCGACAGCACCGCCCTGCAACCCGCTTCGGCGGCGGTGGCGACCAGCAGGGCGTCCCAATAGCTCGCCCGGCCCGCGGCGGTTTCGGCAAGGGCGGCGCGGACGGCCGAGGCGCTGTGCGACACGGTCGGGAAAAGCAGGAGCCAGTCTTCGACCTGCGCCGCAGCCTCGGCCCTGGGCGCGATTCCCTTGCGGGTGACGGCGACGAAGAACTCCGACAGCGCCTGCAGCGTCAGACAGCAGTCCGCTTCGATGGCGCAGTCGACGATCTCGGCCGCGATCGCGTGCTTGCGGCCGGCCGACGCATCGAGCGCGTAGACCAGGATGTTGGTGTCGAGGGTGAAGCGCTCACCGCTCATGAAGGGCGTCGCGGTCCAACGGGCCGGCGTCGATCCGCCAACCGGCGGTCATCCTCTCCCGGGTTCGCGCCCGCGCCGCCTGCTGTTCCGGCGTCAGTCCGCCGGGCGCATCGTGATAGGGAATGAGCCGCGCGACCGGCGCTCCGTTGCGGGTGATGACGAAGGCCGCGCCGGCTTCCGCCTCGCGCACATAGCGGGCGAAGCCCTGGTTGGCTTCGCGAAGGGGCAGGGTCTTTTCTGTCTGAACCGGGGCCATGACCAAGAGTGTAGCACGGTCGCGTGCTACATCAAGGCGGCGGTCCCCCTTTCCAATGGCGGGTCCTCAGGTCGGGACAGGGACCGCCCCTGCCGCTATGGTCATCCGGCGCCTTTGCAACGCAGGCGCGGCCCGACGTCAGCCGGAGCCCGATCACGTCATCGCGGAGGAACCCCATGTCCGAACCCTTTGGAGCCGCCTCCACCACCGACGAGGTGCTGGCCGGCCTCGACCTCGGCGGCAAGCGCATCCTGGTCACCGGCGTCTCGGCCGGCCTCGGCGTCGAGACCGCCCGCGCCCTGGCCGCCCACGGCGCCACCGTGGTCGGCGCCGCCCGCGATCTCGCCAAGGCCGAGCGCGCCACGGCGGAGGTCCGCGCCCAGGCGACGGGCGGCGGCGGGCTGGAACTGGTGCGGCTGGACCTCGCCTCACTGGCCAGCGTGCGCGCCTGCGCCGACGCTCTGGTGGCCAGCGGCAAGCCCTTCGACCTGGTGATCGACAACGCCGGCGTGATGGCGACGCCGTTCGGCCGAACCGCGGACGGCTTCGAGACCCAGTTCGGAACCAACCACCTGGGCCACTTCGTGCTGGTCAACCGCATAGCCTCGCTGCTGAAGGCGGGTTCCCGGCTGGTGTGCCTGGCCTCGGCCGGTCACCGCTTCTCCGACGTCGATCTCGACGATCCCAATTTCGACCACACGCCCTATAGCGAATTCGGCGCCTACGGCCGGTCGAAGACCGCCAACATCCTGTTCGCCGTGGAATTTGACCGCCGCCACAAGGCGAGCGGCATACGCGCCGCCGCCGTCCACCCCGGCGTCATCCAGACCGAACTCGGCCGCTACATGACCCCGGAGGTCACCCAGGCGATGATCGCCGCCGCCAGCCAGGCCTCCGGCGGCGGCGGGTTCAGCTGGAAGACCATCCCGCAGGGCGCCGCGACCAGCCTCTGGGCCGGCGTGACGGCGCCGGCGGAGACGGTGGGCGGCCTCTACTGCGAAGACTGCCATGTGGCCGAGCTTCAGGAAGACCCGGCGGCGCGCGGCGGCGTGCGCGCCTACGCCCTCGACCCGGAGCGCGCCAAGGCGCTGTGGGCCAAGAGCGAAGAGATGGTCGGCGAGCGGTTTTAGCCGTCGCCCGTCCCGCCTACTTTCCCAGCGCCGCGTAGACCGTCTTCTGCCACATTGGCAGGGCGATGCGGGCGCCCAGGCGCTGGCTCTGGCCGGCGTTGGCGACGGCTTCGGGGCCGAGCTCCATCGAGTTCTGGATCAGGTAGATCAGCACCATGTTCTCTACCGGATCGGCCTGCCACCAGGTGCCGAAGGCGCCCGGCCAGCCGAACGATCCGTCCGAGCCCGCGCCCATCCAGGCCTGCTTTTCCGCATCCGTGATCACCGACAGGCCCAGGCCGAAACCCTGGCCCATCCAGAACGGCATGCCCATGAACGGGATCGCCCGCTGGGCGTCTGTCAGGCGGTTGGTCCGCATCAGATCGACAGTCTCGGACTTCAGCAGCCGGACGCCATCGACCTCGCCGCCGTTCAGCAACAGCCGCGCGAACTTCAGATAGTCGTCGGCCGTCGACACCAGGCCGCCGCCGCCGCCGCAATAGGCCGGGGGGGTGTCGTGGCTGAGGAAGGTCACCGGCGACAGGGCGCCGGTCGCCTCGTCCTGCCGATAGACCACGGCGGCGCGGTCGCGCTTCTCCGGCGGGATGTAGAAGTCGGTGTCGACCATGCCCAGCGGGCGGAAGACGCGGTCGAACAGGAATTGCCGGAAGTCGATCCCGGCCACGCGGCCGACCAGGAAACCCAGCACGTCGGTCGAGTGACTGTAGTGGAAGCGCTCGCCGGGCTGGAAGCTCAGCGGCAGGCTGCCGAGGGCCGCCAGCCAGGCGTCCGGGGTCATGGCGCTGTTGAGCACGTCGCCGAGCGCCCGCTGGTGGGCGTGGGCGATCGGCCCGATCGAGGTGAAGCCATAGGCCAGGCCCGCGCGATGGGTCATCAAATCATCGACGGTGATGTCGCGCGCCGCCGGAGACACCGCGTCCAGCGGGCCTGTGGGGTCATTCAGCACTGACATGCCCTTGAACTCGGGCAGCCATTTGGTGATCGGATCGTCCAGGGAAAGATCGCCGGACTCCAGCAGCATCAGCGCCGCCACGGTGGTGATCGGCTTGGTCATGGAGGCGATGCGGAACAGGGTGTCGCGCGTCATCGGCGCGCCGGTCTCCAGGCTGCGCTTGCCCTGGGTCGTTACCTGGGCGATCTCGCCGTCCCGCCAGATCAGCGTCACCGCCCCGGACAGGTCGCCGGCGTCGATCACGCCCGCCAGAACCGCCGGCGCGCCGTCGAGGGCCGCCTTGTCGAACGCCTTGCTCATGGAATCTCCCTCCCGGTTTTTCGTGTTGTCGCCGATCCCTATCGGCAATCCTCGGGCGCGACCAGGGGGCGGCGACGCTGTCGCCGCGTCACCGCGAAACGTCGGGATCCGTCTGGCTCATCCGCATGCGGACGGTGAACACGCCGTCGCCGCTGAGCACGCCGGCCCGGGCGAACAGCCGCCCGGCCTGCCAGTTCGACAGGCCCAGCTCCGGCCGGTTCAGCGCATATTGCCCGTCGACCCAGCGGGTGAAGCCGTCGCCGACGAAGGCCGCGTCGACCCGGGCGAAGAACCGCGCCTTGGCCGTCTCATCCCGCGTGGCGACGCAGGCGATGAAGCGGGGACTGTGGCGGTTGAACAGGGCGGCGGCCTCGTCGAGATCGTCGACCAGCTTCAGCGACACCTCCGGCGTGTCCTCCCACTCCCATTCGCGACCGAGATCGGCG
>CAIQDO010000146.1 GCA_903870555.1 uncultured Caulobacteraceae bacterium | reverse complement strand
GCCGCGAGGCCCGCTCTCACCGCCGGATCGTTCAGCAGCCCGGCCAGCAGGCGGGCGTTGACGTCGCCTGAATGCCCCCCGCAGGCGCCGCATTGCAGGCCCCCGGCATGGGGATTGTTGACAACGGCGGCGCCGTGCCCCGCCAGCAGGACCAGCCGCGCGAAGCCAGTGGTCAGGGACATCGCCCGCAACACCGTCCCGGCGATCGCGGTCCGGGTCGCCAGATCGGGCTCCGGGTCAAGGCGCGGCGCCGGCCCGCCCGGCGGCGGCGCGCCGTGGAGCGCCAGGGCGTCGCCCAGGAGCTTGCCGAAGTGTATCGGCCCGGTCGCCTCAACGAAGGCGAAGGACGAGACGGCGGCGAGCTTGAACCGGCCCCAGGCCCGCGTCGCCCGAGCGATCACCCTCGCGGCCCGATCGTCCGGCGCGACCTCGGGGCCGCCGACACGCGAACCAAGGAAGGGATTGAGCAGCACCGGCAGCCGCAATTCCGTAACGTCGGAGGCGAGCCGGCGGTGCGCCGCCGCCAGGCCGAAGAACCCGGCGAAGCCGAGGGTTCGGATCCCCGAATCCTGGCTTTCGAGCGCGCGGCGGAACACCTCGGAACGGACATCGATGCAGAACGCCGCCTGCAACGCCGGGCGGTCCGAAATCGTCGGCGGCGAGGGTTGGGCCAGCGTTGCCGCCAGCGCCCGCTGCGCCGACCGCTCGGCCGCGGCCTGCAGGATCGCGTCGATGACGAGATCAGGGGTCGCCTCGACCGGCGCGGCGTGGGCGGCGCGAACGCCGGCCCATCTGCCGGCGATCCGGGGCCGGTACCGAAGGTAAAGCGCCTCCTCCCAGATCAACCGGATCGCGAGCAGGTCCGTGACCGTCGAATCGGAACCGCCCCCGAGTTCCGCATTCCAGAGTTTGTAGCGCGCGTACTGCGCCCAGCCGCCCAAGGTCATCAGCATCCGATGCAGCCAGGTTTCCATGGCCGCGTCCTCAAGGCCCAGGCGATCAGCGACCCGGGCGATGGCGGCGACGGCGCTCTCGGGCGCCTCGGAGACGTGTCGGGCGAACCCGGACAGGCCGGCGATTTCAGGCGTCAGATCGTGCGTGGCCACGGCCCGCCAAGCCGCGTAGGCGCCCCTACCGCGCGGGGAGGCCCAGAGCGCCTGACCCTGGTCGAAATAACCCGCGGCCCAGGCGCCGAACCGCTCCGCGATCAGGCCAGGCCAGTCGACATCGGAAACCTCGGTCGCGAGGTCGGCGATCGTCGCCAGAGCCCTTGGCTTGCGCGTTTCCACAGCGGCGGCGGCCTTCAGCGCCGCCGGATCCGCGGGCCTCAGATGGGCCGGCGCCAGGGTCCAGGCGGCGGACAGATCCTCGTCGGAAATTACGCCCGTCGCGATCTTTTCCAGGAACCAGCCTCTGGGCAGGGTGACGGCGACGCCCGCGACCCGGCCGAGACGCGCGCCGGCCGTGGCGAGGTCTTCGCCGGCCTGCCCAAGGAAGGGGTTGACGGCGACGCTCGACGCAAGGGGCCAGAGCGGCGGAATGGCCCGCGCCGCGCGGTCAGCCGCCGCCGCGAACGGCCTAAGATCGGCATGGGCCGCGGCGCAGGGATCGGACATTTTCGACTCTCCGGATGGATCAGGACGGGACGCGCGCGGACCAGCCGCCGACAAGCCGGTCGAAGATCGCGTTGACGTAGAAGCCGTTGGACAGATGCACGCGCAGTCCGGCGGCGGCGGGGTGGTCGGCCCAGAGCGGGAACATCGCCTGGACGACCGCGACCAGGCCGAAGCTGACGACCGCCGGAACGATCAGCGCCCATTGCAGCGGTCCAGGCGACGGCGTGGCCGGCAGGATGTCGGCGGTGAGGGCGGTCGCGGCGCTCTGCAGCGCGAAATATCCCACCGTCGTCGCCAAGGCGTAGACGGCCGTGCGGCGGGTCAGCGCCCCGGGCGCCGCGTCGGCGAAGCCCTGCGCCAGCATATAGGCCACCCCGAAGATCAGGATGGCGCCCAGGGCGATGGCCTGCGGCGACTTGTGCGTCAGGCCGAAACCCAGGCCGACCATGACGTAAAGGACCAGCGCCGTCAGAAAGGCCCGGGCGACCGCGCCGGCGCCGGGAACCGCGACCGGGCCCGGCCGGCGGATGGCGGCGACCCGATCAACGGCGCCGCCGGAGGCGAGGAAGGCGTGCGCCTTGTAGAGCGAGTGCGCCACGATATGCAGCAGGGCCAGGGGGAACAACGCCAGCCCGCACTCGAAGATCATGAACCCCATCTGGGCGACGGTCGACCAGGCGAGCGAGGTCTTCACCGCCGGTTGGGTCAGCATCACCAGCCCGCCGAACAGGGCCGTGAAGCCGCCGACAAGGACGAGGACGGCGAGGACTCCGGGGGCCAGCAGCATGACGTCGGCGAACCGGATCAGCAGGAACCCGCCCGCGTTGATCACCCCCGCGTGGAGGAGCGCCGACACCGGCGTGGGTGTCTCCATCACCTCGGTCAACCAACCGTGACTCGGAAACTGGGCCGACTTGAGCATGGCCGCCAGCGCCAGCAGGCCGGCGGCGGCGGTCGCGGGGCCTCCGCCCTGGCCGGCGCGGGCGGCGTGCAGGATCGCCCCGATGTCGCCCGTGCCATAGTCCCAGGCCAGCAATCCGGCGGCGCCCAGCAGGGCGACATCGCCAAGGCGGGCAGTGATGAATTTCTTGCGCGCGGCGCGCCGGCCGGCCGGGCGGTCGGGGTGGAACAACAGCAGGCGGTGCAGAAACAGGCTGGTTGCGATCCAGGACAGGCACAGCTGGAGGAGATCGCCGGCGGTGACGAGTAGCGTCACCGCCGCGAGCGTCAGGCAAAGCCAGCCGGTGAAGGCTCCCTGCCTGGCGTCGCCGTCCAGGTAGGTCCCGGCGTAGCGGACGACCACCCAGCCGATAAAGGTGACCAGCAGCAACATCGTCGCGCTCACCGCGTCCAGACGAACGGCGCCGACGACGGCCGCCAGAAGCGCCAGCAGCGCCGCGGCCTGCGCCAAGCCGGCCAGGCGTCTGGGCCGAGGTCCCGGGCTCAGAAAGCCGATCGCCGCGCCGCCGATCAGCGGAACGGCGGCCGGCGGGAGCGGAACGTAGAACGGCATGGCCTGTCTCCATCGAACCCGCCCTCGGGTTCGCGGAGATGGGTAGCGGCGCTTCGACGCCAGGAAAAATTCATTGTTTCGTTGTTATCGTTCGTTTTAACAGAACGATATGAGGGATCTGAACTTCAACCACCTGCGCTATTTCTGGGCCGTCGCGCACGAGGGCAGCCTCACGCGCGCCGCCGAGCACATGAACCTGTCGCAGTCGGCCCTGTCGGTGCAGATCCAGAAACTTGAGCACCAGATGGGCCATCCTCTGTTCGAGCGGGTGGGCCGGAAGTTGCTGCTGACCGAGGCCGGCCGGATCGCCCTCGACTATGCCGACACGGTGTTTCAGGCTGGCGACGAGCTGATGAGCACGCTCCGGGGGCGCCCCGCGGCCAGCCGTCAGGTGCTGCGGGTCGGCGCGCTCACCACCCTGTCGCGGAATTTCCAGCTGGAATTCCTCCGCCCGCTGGTCGGCCGGTCGGACGTCGAGCTGATCGTCCGGTCGGGGACGATGCGTGACCTGCTCGCGCAACTGGAGGCGCACGCCATAGACGTTGTGCTCGCCAATAGCGCAGCGCCGCGGGACGCGCGCTCCTCCCTGCGCAATTCCCTGCTCGATGAGCAGCCGGTCAGCCTGGTCGGCCGGCCACGGCCACGCGCGCGCGCGTTCCGCTTTCCGGACGACCTGCGCACCGAGCCCTTGCTCCTGCCCAGTCTCGACAGCGGGATAAGGGTGGCGTTCGACAGGATTCTGGACCTCGCCGGCATCCGGCCGACCATCCTCGCCGAGGTCGACGACATGGCCATGCTTCGACTTCTCGCCCGGGAGCGGGAGGGCGTCACCCTGGTGCCGCCGATCGTGGTGCGCGACGAGCTCGAAGCCGGTGTCCTGGTCGAACACTGCCGCATTGCCGGCGTCGTCGAGACCTTCTACGCCATCGTTCAGAAACGACGGTTTCCCCACCCGCTGCTCGCGGATCTCCTGCCCGCGTCCTGACGTATTTTAAACGATGTGCGGCGTGAACCGGGAGAGATTGCCGGTGATCAACCCATCCTCCCGGATCCCGATCCCCGCCGGCGTCCCGTCCACGATCCAGCTGCCGACCACCGGACGGTTTCCGCCGAAATCCGGCAGGTCGTAGAGGCCCTGCCAGATCACCGGCGCGGCGGCGTAGGGGCCGTCCTTTTGGGCGATCTCGACGCCGTCCCGGACGATCCGCACATTGCCGCCCTCGCGCGACAGGATCGGCTTGCGCACGTAGGTGTCGCCGGCCGGCCCCTCGGCGCTGGCCCACAGCAGGTTGGGGTGGCGCGGGTGCAGGTCCCACAGGATCGGCAGGATCGCCTTGTTGCTCCAGATCATCTTCCAGATCGGCTCGATCCACAGCGTTCGCTCGCGGGTCTCAAGCAGGTGGCGGCCGAAGGGCTCCTTGACCAGCCATTCCCAGGGATAGAGGTGATAGAGGGTGCGGATCTCGCGCCTGGCCAGATCGACGAAGCGCCGTCCGTCCCAGCCAATGTCCGAAGCCAACAGCGCCAGGGTGGCCAATCCGGCTTCCCGCGCTGTGTCCATCAGATAGGCGGTGGTCACGGCGTCCTCGCCCGAGCCCTCCCGGGCGTGGGTGAAATGCACCGGCGCACCGGGCGCGAGGCAGGGTCCGATGTCCTTCCACCGGGCCACCAGCTGGTCGTGCAGATCGTTGAACTGCCAGGCGGAGGGAAACACCTCTTCCTTCCAGGCCCACTGAACCACCGCCGCCTCCAGCAGGGAGGTTGGCGTGTCGCAGTTGAACTCGAACAGCTTGGGCGGCGAGCGGCCGTCGTAGCCCAGGTCGAAGCGGCCGTAGTTCAGGGCAGGCGGCTCGGCCTTCCAGGCCTCGACGATCAGCGGTTCGCACCAGGCGGGGATGCCGAAGCGGGAGAACAGCTTCTGGTCGACGACATACTGCCCGGCGGCGAGGAACAGCTGGTAGAGATCGTGGGTCGCCTGTTCCACAGTGGCGATCTCGGCGCGGGTGAAGCGATAGCATGCGCTCTCGTTCCAGTAGGGCGCGCCGGAAGCCGTGTGCCAGACCAGCCCGAGCGCCTCGACCTTCTCCCGCCAGTCGGACCTGGGCGTGATGTCGAGCCGCTCCACGGCTATTCCCCGCCGCCGCCGTGACCGCCGCCGCCTTCGCCGCCCCCTTCGCCCGCCGTGCCGCCGAACCCGCCTCGCGCCACGTCGCCGGCCTGGTCATGGGCGCCGCCGCCGCCGCCGCCGAACCAGGCGCCGCCGTGGGCGCCGCCGCCATGACCGCCGCGGCAGTCGTTCGCCTTGGCGTCCCAGGAGTCCTGGCGATCGCAACGACTGTCGCAGGCCGCAAGCGTCGCGGCGGCGGCGGCGAGGACGGACGCCAGTCTCAGCGAATCGAACCTCATCAAGATACCCCTCCCGGTGTCTCGCCAAGCATCACGACAGTCCCGGCGAAGTCTATAGACGGAGGCCCGCAGAGGGGACAGTCTGCCCGCCAGCAACAGGCGCGGCTGACGCGCGAAGGGGCGGCGAAATCATGGTCCGGTCTTGTCCCCGCCTAAGGCGCATCGCCCTCGCCGTCGGGCTGCTGCTGACCGTCTCCGCCTGCGGCGGCGGGGGCTCGGGCGGAGGCGGAACACCAACGCCGGCGCCGACACCGACGCCAACGCCGGTCACGCCCCTGATCCAGACCCTGAACAACCAGCCGCCGAGCGTCGGCGATCTGGCGATCCTGCTGACCGACGGCAGCGTGCTGATCCAGGCGGCGGCGGTCTCGCCGCCCTCGGCCAGCGCCGGCGCGGGGATCTTCTATCGCCTGACGCCCGACGCCAGCGGCGACTATGAGAACGGGACCTGGACGCGGATCAGTTCGCCGCCGACGGGCTACGCGCCCTACGCCGGCGCCACGGCGGTGCTGCCCGACGGCCGGGTGCTGTTCGTCGGCGGCGAGTACAACCAGAACAACTACAACATCCCCTTCGCCCCCTCGGCCCTGACCAACATGTCGGCGATCTGGGATCCGCGCACCGACGCCTGGACCATGATCGCGCCGCCGGCCGGCCAGGCCTATATCGGCGACGTCGCCTCGCTGATCCTGCCCGACGGCCGGTTCGTCTATGGGACAAAGCTCGACAAGCTGATGTTCGCCCTGGATCCGGCCACCCTGACCTGGTCGGCCTTTCCGGCGGCGGGCAAGGCGGACAACTTCGCCGAGGAGGGTCTGACGCTGCTGCCGAGCGGCGCCATCCTCGCCGTCGACATGGCCAACCGGCCGCACGCCGAACACTATGTCCCCAGCCTCGGCCAGTGGGTGAGCGACGGGTCGACACCCTCCGACCTGACCTCGCCGACAGACTACCCCTCCGGCATCACCTACGGCCCGGCGCCGGCGCAGACCGTCGGCGGCGTCACCTACGGCCCCGGGCCGACGGGGACCTATATGCCGCCCGGCGAGATCGGCCCGGCCATCCTGCGCCCCGACGGCACGGTGTTCGCCACGGGGTCGGCGGCGGCCGGCGGGACCGGACACACGGCCATCTACACCCCCGGCGCCACGATCACGGCGGCCGGAACCTGGGTCGCCGGTCCGGACTTCCCGCGCGGCGAGGACGCCGGCGACTCCAGCGCCGCCCTGCTGCCCAGCGGCAATGTGCTGGTGGCGGGCGTGACGAGCGCCCTTTACGAATTCGACGGATCGACGCTCAGCCAGACGGTTTCGGCCACGGCCACATCCAGCGGCGCCCCGCCGGTGTTTCTGCTGCCCCTGCCCGCCGGCCAGACCCTGGTGCTGGTCGCCGGCGTGGGCGTCCGCCTCTACACCCCGTCAGGCTCGGCCAAGGCCGCCTGGGCGCCGACCATCGCGACCTTCCCCGCCACCGTGACACGCGGCGCGACCTACACAGTGTCGGGAACCCAGTTCAACGGCCTGTCCCAGGCGGCGTCCTATGGCGACGAACTCAACAGCTCGACCAACTTCCCCCTGGTGCGCATCACCAACTCGGCGTCGGGACATGTGGTCTATGCGCGGACCCACGACCATTCGACGATGGCCGTGGCGACCGGCGCGGCGACGGTGTCGACGAAGTTCGACGTGCCGGCGGGGACGGAAACGGGAGCGAGCACGCTGGTGGTGGTGGCCAATGGGGTGGCGTCGGCGGGGGCGGGGGTAACCGTGAACTGATTTGCTTGGGCATCCTTCTGGCACTCACATCATTTACTATTTTTGAACCAACATAACGATATATATGATCAATTAGTGCAGGCAGCTTAACAGCTTGATCTCCTATCCATTCGGTTTTTTAGGTAGGACTAAGATACTACCATGTTTTTCCGCCTCCATGATTTCTCCGCAATATAAAATTGCGAATTCCGCCAGTGGGAATTTTCCGCGAAAATAAGCATGTGTTGGAACACCTGCGCCGGCGTTGTTCTATGAATACTTTTTTCTTAAACCCGTTTTGCGTGCGTCCGGCGGGATTGTTGTGAAAGTGACACCACACGATTGGACGGTCGACGACAATGGCTGAACTCAAGGATTTACGGCTGACGCCGGTTCATACTCTGACACCCGAACTTTTTGAACTATGTACAAGCGTTACCGCAAAACGTGCGCGGATCGTAATTGATCACGTACTTAAACACGGCATCGTAACAAACGAAGAACTAAGTGAGAAATATGGGTACGACCATCCCCCTCGCGCGATCCGTGACGTTCGAGAATGCGGAATTCCGTTGATAACGCACAGAGTGACTAGTCCAAAGACAGGTCGACAAATGGGAGCCTACACATTTGATATTTTGGGAAACATAAGGCGTGGGCGCGTTGGCGGTCGGAAAGCATTCTCTAAGAAGTTCAAACAAGAACTAATCGCGGAGTATGGCGAACGGGACGCCTTTTCGGGTGAGGCGCTCAACGAACGGTACCTCCAAATTGATCACCGCATACCGTACGAAATAGCCGGCGATGAAACTGAGACGCGGCTTTCGAATTTCATGCTGATCGACGGTTCTTCTCAACGCAGTAAGAGCTGGTCTTGCGAACATTGCTCCAATTTTCTGGAAATTCAGAATCCGGCAATTTGCCGAGTTTGCTTTTGGGCGTCACCAGAATCGTACGAACATGTTGCCATGGAGCAAAAGCGGCGCACAGAGATTCTATGGGCTGGAGAAGAAATATTAGACTATGAAAAACTGAAGACCGAGGCGAACAACTTAGGCATTCCCTTGGGCGACTTGATTAAGTTGCGATTACGCGAATAGTTCAAATTGACGAGCCGTTTCCTTTTCATAATTTGGCAGGGAGGTTAAATATTCGGCCGCGGACGCTGAGATATAGATGCTCTCCAGAGTCACTTCGTTTCGGCCGGCCAGTGTGGCTTGTGACGAGCGGCCAGCGTGAATGTACAAATGGGTGGCGTTTAGGCTGTCCGGCAGGCGCGCGCCGTATTCCTTGTCGCCGGTCTTGCCGTCATAAGAAAGGATGAAAGGGACGTCACGCCGGTTCAAATCCGCAAGGCAACTGACCAGCCGGTCGCGTTCGAGTTGTTCTGCATAACGCTTGTCCGCCCCGTAGGTGGTGCCCTGGTAGGGCGGGTCCATGTAGACGAGATCATGCGGCCGAGCGTTCGCCGCGCACGCGGCGAAGTCGGCGCAGATCACTTCGGCCTTTCCCTTCAAGAGCCGGCTCACAGCATGAGCGGTCGCCTCGAATTTCTGTGGCTGCATCCCGGTGCGGCGCTTATCGACCGACTGTGTAAAGTTGCCCTGGCGGTTGAAACGAATTGCGTTCTTCACGCAACGGGCAATCAGATAAAGCAAAATAGCTGGGTCGCGGTCGTCATTGTACCGCGTGCGCATGCTGTTGAAATGACTCGCCCCCTCGATGAATTGCCCCTCCCACAGCGATTGGTATCGCGTACTTATATCGTCAGGCTTGTTTATAATCAGAGTAAGCAACTGAACAAGTTCAGGGTAAACATCTCCGATTACATATTTCCTAGCGAGATTGTGAGTCGCCGCATAAACCGAAATTGCCGCTGATCCTGCGAACGGTTCGTAAAGGGTATCTATCGACTTAGGAAATAGCTTGCAGATTCTAGGCGCAAGCGCGCGCTTGCTGCCCTGGTACGGAATGGGCTGCAGCTTGAGCGGGGTCATTTGCGCACCTTTATCATCGCGTAACGATATCAAAACTCTATCATTTTGCAACACTCAGATTCTTCGTCGCTCGCAACATTGGAGCGATGCGGCTGCACGATTGACCATTGGCGGACGAACAACAAGGCTCCGCCTCACGGTCCCTGAGGCATCGAATTTCTCCGTGCCCAGTCCAAAAGAGTCTAAGCTGATTCTGCGCCACGATTCAGTGCGCCGAGGTCGTCGCCGCTGACGGCCGCCTGCCAGCGGCGGCGAGGTGAGGGTCAACTGGTTACTCCCCCCCCTAACACCCGCCCCACTCGGATCGATCGACCCCAGCACGCTTCGGATCACCGGATCGAGGATTTTGGCTTCGCCGCGACCGCTTCGGCGTCCGACGCTCTCGCGCGGCGCCGCCTTGAGGGCCTTCCTCTCCGCGTCGAGCGCGCACTTTGAGCACACGGGCTACGCGTCTAAGGCCGCACGCCATATCGTGTGAATTTTTTCCTCTCACGCCCCCATTTGCGCCGCCAAATCGAGGAAATCGGCCGCGTTGTAGTCGAAGGCCCCATCCGGCCAGGGATCCGCCAGCTCGAGTGGGCCGAACTCGGCAGGCCGGCGGACAAAGGCCGTGCGGAACCCGCGTCCGGCGGCGGCGCGCAGGTCGTTGGTATGGGCGGCGACCATCAGGCATTGCGACGGTTCGAGCTGCAGGACCGATGCGGTTCGGTCGTAGGCCTCCGGCGCGGGCTTGTAGGCGCGGGCGACCTCCGAACCCAGGATGACATCCCACGGAAGTCCGCCCCATTTGGCCAGGTTGACCATCAGGGCGATGTTGCCGTTCGACACGGTGGCCAGGATGAACCGGCGTTTCAGCCGGGTCAGGCCCTCGACCGCGTCCGGCCATGGGTCAAGCCTGTGCCAGGCGGTGTTGAGGCGGTCGATCTCGGGCGGCGACAGGTTCACGATCCCGTCCTGGTCAAGCAGCGTCAGCAGGTTCTCGCGGTGCAGGTCGTCGAGGATGGCGAACGGCCGCCGCCCCTCGCGGACCTCGGTCATCGCCGGGACATAGAGCGCCCGCCAACGATCGGCGAAGTTCGGCCAGTCGAGGTCGTGTCCCTTCGGGGCCAGGATCGCGCGCGCCTCCCGCGCCACCGAGCCTCGCCAGTCGACGACCGTGCCGAACACGTCGAACGTCAGCGCCTTGATTTCCGACATGTGCGTTCCGCCGCCCCGCGCCCTCCGTCAACACCCTGACTTGGTCCCGCGCCCGGGCGGTGTACAACGGCGACCAACCACAATCATAGTTTGGAGAGAAGCGGATGGGTCGGGTCGAGGGCAAGGTGGCGCTGGTCACCGGCGGGGCGAGCGGCATCGGCGCGGCCTGCGCCGAAACCCTGGCGCGCGAGGGCGCGGCGGTGGTGATTACCGACGTCCAGGACGACAAGGGCCGCGCCCTGGCCGAGGCCATTGTCGCGGCCGGCGGCAAGGCCCGCTACTACCATCACGATGTCACCAGCGAGGAAGCCTGGGTGGTGATCATCGCCGACGTCGCCGCCGCCTTCGGCCGGCTCGACATCCTGGTCAACAACGCCGGCATCGGCGTCAGCTGCCCCAGCATCACCGTCATGACCCTGGCCGACTTCCGCCGGCAGCAGGCGGTCAATGTCGAGGGGGTGTTCCTCGGCCTGAAACACGGCCTGGCCTATATGCGCAAGGCCGGCCACGGCGGCTCGATCATCAACATGTCGTCGGTCGCCGGCCTCAAGGGAACGGCGATCCTGGCCGCCTATTCGGCGACCAAGGGCGCGGTGCGGTTGCTGTCGAAGTCGGTCGCCCTGGAATGCGCCGCGGCCAAGGACGGCGTGCGCGTCAATTCGGTCCACCCGGGGATCATCGAGACGCCGATCTGGCTGGACATCATGAACGCCCGCGAAGACGGGGCCAATGCGCCGCCGGATCTCGACGCCCTGACCTCGGTGTCCGTGCCCGTGGGCGTGAAGGGCTTCCCGCAGGACATCGCCAACGGCGTGCTATGGCTGGCCAGCGACGATTCCCGCTATGTGACGGGTTCCGAACTGGTCATCGACGGCGGCTTTACGGCAGGGTAAGGTCGCGCCCCTTGAAACCGGGGCCTCGGCCTCCTACTCTCCATCGCCCCCCTTGTACGTCGACGTTCAAGGCCGGCCACTTCAATCCTATAAAGGGCGAGCTGAGCTTAACCTGCGATGGAAAAAGTACCCATGACCGTTGCGGGCTTCCATGCCCTCGACGAGGAACTGAGACGCCTGAAGCAAAAGGAACGGCCGGCCGTGACGGCCGCCATCGGCGAGGCGCGCCAGCATGGCGACCTGTCCGAGAACGCCGAATACCACGCGGCCAAGGAACGGCAGGGCTGGATCGAAAGCCGCATCGCCGAGATCGAGGACCGCATGGCCCGGGCCCAGATCATCGACGTCTCGAAACTGTCCGGCTCGCAGGTCAAGTTCGGCGCCACCGTCAGCGTGCTTGACGAGGACACCGAGGAAAAGGCCCGCTACCAGATCGTCGGCGAGCATGAGGCCGACGTGAAATCCGGCAAGATCTCCATCGCCTCGCCCATCGCCCGGGCAATGATCGGCAAGGAGACCGGCGACGTGGTCGAGGTCAACACGCCCGGCGGCGTCAAGGCCTATGAGATCGTCAAGGTGGAATGGGTCTGACGGCCGGATGAGCGACGTCCGCACCGTTCGCTGCCTGATCGTCGGGGCGGGTCCAGCCGGCTACACCGCGGCGATCTACGCGGCGCGGGCCCTGCTGGAGCCGGTGATGATCCGGGGTCTCACCCCGGGCGGGCAACTGACCATCACCGCCGATGTCGAGAACTATCCCGGCTTCGCCGACGTCATCCAGGGTCCCTGGCTGATGGAGCAGATGCAGGCCCAGGCCGAACATGTCGGCGCCGAGCTGGTCGACGACATCGTCGTCTCGGCCGATCTGTCGTCGCGCCCGTTCCGGCTGAAATGCGATTCCGGGGCTGTATGGCTTGCCGAGACCCTGATCATCGCCACCGGCGCCCAGGCCAAGTGGCTCGGTCTGGACAGCGAGAAACGGTTTCAGGGCTTCGGCGTCTCGGCCTGCGCCACCTGCGACGGCTTCTTCTATCGCGGCAAGGACGTGGTGGTGGTGGGCGGCGGCAACACCGCCGTCGAGGAGGCGCTGTTCCTGACCAAGTTCGCCAGATCGGTGACCGTGGTGCACCGCAAGACCGAATTCAGAGCCGAAAAGATCCTGCAGGAACGGCTGTTCGCTCATCCCAAGATCTCGGTGATTTGGAACCACGCCGTCGAGGCCGTGCTCGGGGACGAAAACCCGATGGGCGTCACCGGCGTGCGGCTGACCGAGGTCGGTACGGGCTCGACGCGCGAACTCGCCTGCGACGGCGTGTTTATCGCCATCGGCCACGCGCCCTCGTCGGAGGTGTTCGCCGGCCAGCTCGCCACCAAGACCGGCGGCTACCTGACCGTCACGCCGGGTTCCACGGCGACGGCCATCAAGGGCGTCTACGCCGCCGGCGACGTCACTGACGACATCTACCGCCAGGCGGTCACCGCCGCCGGCATGGGGTGCATGGCGGCCCTGGAGGTCGCGCGGCTGCTGGCCGAGGAAGACCACGAGCGCGCCCACCACCCGATCAGCCACGACGAGGCGGAAAAGATCGGCGCCTGGTGATCCTGCGGCCGCGCACGCCCGACGACGACGCGGCTATCGCCGCCCTGACGATGGCCGCCTTCGGCACGGCGCCAACGGAGGAAGCCGCCATCATCACGGGGGTTCGCGCGGAGGGCGCGGCCATGGTCGAGCTGGTCGCCGTCGAGGATGGCGTGATGGTCGGCCATGTGCTGTTCAGCCGGATGCGGTGCGATCCCGCGGCGAATGTCGCCGGCCTCGCGCCTGTCTCCGTGACGCCCGCGCGCCAGCGTTCGGGGATCGGCGACGCCCTAATCCGCGCCGGCTTGGCCGCCTGCCACGATCTCGGGGCCACGGGGGCGGTGGTGCTCGGCCATCCTGACTACTATCCGCGCTTCGGCTTTTCCCGGGAAGCCGCCCTGCCCCTGGTCTGCCGATACGCCGCCTCGCCGGCGTTCATGGCGATGGCCCTGAAGCCCGGCGGCCTGGAAGGCGTGGCGAAGGTGGCCTACCCCGCCGCCTTCGACTGACGGTCACCCGCGGCGGCGCGATCACAAAGTCTACAGTTTTGTAAATGGGGCCTTCCCAGGCCCATGGCCGAGGCCTATATGGGTCGGGTGACTTATGCTCAGTTGTAGCATAAGTCGTCAGCCGACGTCGTGATCCAACGCGCCGCCGGATTTTTTAGGGGTAGGTAATGCTCACTTTGAGCATAAGGGGTCTGAGATGGCTGACGGTTCCGTGTATCTCCCGTTCACCGACGCGGTCGAAACCGCCACGGCGCCGCTTTGGCAAAAGCTCCGCACCCGGGTCACGCCGCTGGAATGGCGGCTCCAGGCGCCGCTGATCGCCGAGATAAATCGCCTGAAGCGCGAAAAGAACGCCGTCATCCTCGCCCACAACTACATGACCCCGGAGATCTTCCACGGCGTCGGCGATTTCATCGGCGACAGCCTGGGCCTGGCCCGCGAGGCGGCCCGCTGCGAGGCGGCCGTCATCGTCCAGGCCGGCGTGCATTTCATGGCCGAGACCTCCAAGGTGCTGTGCCCCGACAAGCGGGTGCTGATCCCCGACCTGCGCGCCGGCTGCTCCCTGGCCGCCTCGATCACCGCCGCCGACGTGCGGCTGATCAAGCAGCGCTACCCCGGCCTTCCGGTGGTCACCTACGTCAACACCACCGCCGAGGTGAAGGCCGAGACCGACATCTGCTGCACCAGCGCCAACGCCGTTCAGGTCGTCGAGGACATTGCCCGGGAGTTCGGTGTCGACCGGGTGATCCTGCTGCCCGACGAGTTCCTCGCCCGCAACGTGGCCCGGCAGACCGACGTCGGCATCATCGCCTGGCAGGGCCGCTGCGAGGTGCACGAGCGCTTCACCGCCGCCGACATCGCCGAGTTGCGCGAGGCGTGGCCGAACGCCAAGATCCTGGCCCACCCGGAGTGCCCGACCGAGGTGCTGGAGGCCGCCGACTTCGCCGGCTCGACGGCGGCGATGAGCGACTATGTCGCTCAGCGCAAGCCGCGTCAGGTGGTGCTGATCACCGAATGCTCGATGGCCGACAACGTCGCCTGCGACTCGCCCAACACCGAGTTCGTCCGCCCCTGCAACCTGTGCCCGCACATGAAGCGCATTACCCTGGAAAACATCCACGACGCCCTGCTTCTTGACCGACACGAGGTGCTGGTCGAGCCGTCGATCGCGGAGCGGGCTCGCGCCGCGGTGCAACGGATGATCGACCTGCCGCCGCCGGCCGTTCCCGCCCGCTACGACCTGGTTAAGGCGCGCCATCATGTCGACGTGGAACTGATCTGACGATTGCCCAGAGCTCAAACAATGACCACGCCTCATCGCGTCCTGTTCGACGGCGTTCTGATCGTGGGGGCGGGCCTCGCGGGCCTGTCCGCGGCCCTCGCCGCCG
>CAIQDO010000145.1 GCA_903870555.1 uncultured Caulobacteraceae bacterium | reverse complement strand
CCGCCGTTCGGCGAACGGGTCGGGCGAATAGGCAGGGCCGGAGGCGCCGCCGCAGGGATTGAAAGTCGGGTCATCGCAATCGAACCTCTGCGAGGTATGCCCGTCCGGACAGCGGGCGACGCAGCTCATCACGCGGTGAAGCAGGCCGGGCGCCGGTTTCAGGCAACCGCTGCGGCGCCCGAGGTCATCGATCAGGCAGGCGGCGGGCCGGCTGACGGTGGTGGCGCGCGGCGCAGTCGCCGGGGCGAAGGGATCGCCCGCCAGCGCCACCCCGGCGGCCAGCAGCAGGACCGCGAGCCACGGCCCGGTCTCGCTCGTTGCGCGCATGATCGCATCTCCCGTTTCCGAAACTCGGAGGTCCGGGATGAAACGCCGGCCGAAGCGTTGTTTCAAGTATTAGCTTTGGCCAGTCGCCGTACATCAACCGACTCACGCGCACCGACAGCCTCGTCGGCCAACCTACAGCCTCCCGACAGGGCGACGTGGCGGCCTCGCGAGATCACGACGACGGTCTCGCCGCGCTGAACGTCGCGGAGGATTGCAGGGAAGCGCCGATTGGCCTCACTGGCGGCGATCGTTCGGTCCACGGGCGATCTCGATCTCATGTGATCCAATGGATTAGACGTGGGCGCCAACCCCGCAAGGAACAATCACCGTCGTGCCCATCACTCTTGTCCTGAGCGCCGTAGCGGCGATTGCGATGGCGGGTCAGCCCGACCCGACCCAACTGAAAATCCGGGCGCGGGTGGAAAGCGTCCTCAAGGCGACGCCGCTGATCGACGGTCACAACGACCTGCCCTGGGAAATCCACGCGCGCTTCGGCGGCGATCCGACGAAGATCGATCTGCGGACCGACACCTCCCATACGCCGCCGCCCGCGTCCGATCCGGACGCGCCCGGCCTGATGACCGATATCCCCCGGCTGAAGGCCGGTCGCGTCGGCGGTCAGTTCTGGTCCGTGTGGATCCCGACGGAGGTGCAGGGCCCCGCCGCCGTGCAGCTCACGCTGGAGGAGATCGATCTCGTCAAGGATATGAGCGCCCGCTACCCGGACGTGTTCGAGACCGCCTACGGCGCCGACGACATCGTCCGCATCCACGCCGCCGGCAGGATCGCATCGCTGATCGGCGTCGAGGGCGGCCACCAGATCAACAACAGCCTGCCGGTGCTGCGCCAACTCTATGCGGCCGGCGCGCGCTACATGACCCTGACGCACACCACCGATACCGACTGGGCGGACTCGGCCACCGCCGATCCCCGGCACAACGGCTTGACCCCGTTCGGCAAGGCGGTGGTGCTGGAGATGAACCGTCTGGGCATGCTGGTCGATCTCAGCCACGTCTCGCCCAAGACCATGGCGGACGCGCTGGCGACCAGCCGAGCGCCGGTGATCTTCTCGCATTCCGGTGCGCGGGCGATCGACGACCACCCGCGCGACGTGCCGGACGACGTCCTGGCGCTGCTGAAACGCAACCGCGGCTTGGTGATGGTCACCTTCGCGACGTCCTATGTGTCGCAAGATCGGGCGTTGTGGGTCGACGAGATGTCCGCCGAACAGGCCCGCAACAACGCGCCGCCCTACGCCGGCCGCTACATCGGCCAGCCGGGCAAGGCGAAGGCGGCGATGGCGGCCTGGGTGGCGGCGCACCCGGCGCCGCGGGTGACGCTGGCCATGGTGGCGGACCACATCGAGCACATCGCGAAGGTGTGCGGCGTCGAGTGCGTGGGCATCGGCTCGGATTTCGACGGCGTGCCGAATACGCCGGAGGGACTGGACGGCGTCGACAAGTACCCTGATCTCCTT
>CAIQDO010000144.1 GCA_903870555.1 uncultured Caulobacteraceae bacterium | reverse complement strand
GTGTCGTCGTCCTTCGCCGCCGGTCTCGGCGGCGGCGGCGCGGCCGGCGTCTCGTCGGCCCGGAAGGCGAAGGGGGTGAACATCTTCATCGCCCGGTCGAAGAGAACCATGTTCTGGCGGATCTGCTCGTCGAAAACGCCCATGCTCGGCGGGGTCACGGCGGTCATCCCCTCCCGCAGGCGCTCCTGCTGGCGGATGAAGCTGTCGAGCGACATTTCCAGGAAGCTCGGCAGGAAGGCCTGCATCCGGTCTCCGTAGAAGCCGATCAGCTGGCGCAGGAACTGGATGGGCAGCAAATTCTGGCCGCGCCCTTCCTCCTCGAAGATGATCTGGGTAAGCACCTTGCGGGTGATGTCCTCGCCGCTCTTGGCGTCGCGGACCTCGAAGTCCACTCCATCCTTGACCATTTTCGACAGGTCTTCGAGAGTGATATAGCTGCTCGTGGCCTTGTTGTAGAGGCGTCGGTTGGCGTACTTCTGGATGATGATGCGCTCGCCCCCGGCCCGCCGGGAACCTGTATCCGTTTCGCTCGCCATGTCAGTTCCTGGATCCAAGCATTTGGCCCTATCTGAATCCACTATCGCCCATGCCGACACCCAAGGCTAGTGCGTTGCAGCATCGCACCGGGCGGGACTCGCCCGCCTCCCGTGATATAACCTCTTCCCAGACCTGAGAGTTTTTGGAGCCGACCGCCATGACCGACGTTGTCATCGTTTCCGCCGCCCGCACCCCCGTCGGTTCGTTCAACGGCGCCCTATCGGGCCTTCCGGCCCATGAACTGGGCAAGATCGCCATCCTGGCCGCCATCGAGCGCGCCGGCATCACGGCCTCAGACGTCGACGAGGTGATTCTGGGCCAGGTGTTGCAGGCCGGCGCCGGCCAAGGGCCGGCCCGCCAGGCGGCCATCAACGCCGGCGTGCCGGTGGAGAGTCCGGCCTGGAGCCTCAACCAGCTGTGCGGATCGGGTCTGCGCGCGGTCGCCCTGGCCGCCCAGCAGATCGCCGGCGGCGACGCCGCCATCGTGGTGGCCGGCGGCCAGGAGAGCATGAGCCAGTCTCCACACGCCGCCAACCTGCGCGCCGGAACCAAGATGGGCGATCTCGGCCTGGTCGACACCATGATCAAGGACGGCCTTTGGGACGCCTTCCACGGCTATCATATGGGACAGACCGCCGAGAATATCGCCGCTCGCTGGCAGATCACCCGCGAGGAGCAGGACCGCTTCGCCGTCACCTCCCAGAACCGGGCCGAGGCCGCCCAGAAGGCGGGCCGTTTCGCCGGCGAGATCGCGCCGGTGACCATCAAGGGACGCAAGGGCGACACCGTCGTCGACCAGGACGAATACATCCGCCATGGCGTCACCTATGAGTCCCTGGCCGGCCTGCGGCCGGCGTTCGCCAAGGACGGTTCGGTCACCGCCGCCAATGCGTCAGGCCTCAACGACGGCGCCGCGGCCCTCGTGCTGATGAGCGCCGACGAGGCGGCTCGCCGCGGCCTCAAGCCGCTGGCGCGGATCGCCTCCTGGGCTCACGCCGGTGTCGAACCGGAAATCATGGGCACCGGCCCGATTCCCGCCAGTCGCAAGGCGCTGGAAAAGGCCGGCTGGACCGTCGCCGACCTCGACCTGATCGAATCCAACGAAGCCTTCGCCGCCCAGTCGATCTCGGTGGTGCGCGAGCTTGGCTTCGACCCGGCCAAGGTCAACGTCAACGGCGGGGCCATCGCCATCGGCCACCCGATCGGCGCGTCGGGCGCCCGCATCCTGACCACCCTGGTCCACGAAATGGCCCGCACCGGCGCGAAAAAGGGGCTCGCGACCCTGTGCGTCGGCGGCGGCATGGGCGTGGCCATGTGCGTCGAGGCGGTCTGACCCGCTTGGTTAAGGGGGATTTCACCTCCAAAGGGATTCTGTCCGGAGCGTGACGGCTCCCTCAACCGGTAGAACCATGGCCGGGCGGCGCGTCGTCGCCCGAGCCGATAACAGCATGAGAGGAAACCCATGACCAGAACGGCGTTCGTGACCGGCGGGACCCGGGGCATCGGCCGGGCGATCAGCGCGCGACTGCGCGCCGCCGGATATAAGGTGGCCGCCGGCTATGCCGGCAATGAGGTGGCCGCCAACGCCGCCGCTTCCGAGCTCGGCCTGTTCGTGGTCAAGGGCAACGTTTCCTCCTTCGCCGACTGCGTCGCGGCGGTGGCCAAGGTGGAGGCCGAACTCGGCCCGATCGACGTGCTGGTCAACAACGCCGGCATCACGCGCGATGCGGTCCTGCACCGGATGACCGAGGAGCAGTGGACCGAGGTGATCCGCGTCAACCTGGCGTCGATCTTCAACATGACCCGCAACGTCATCGAGGGCATGCGCGAGCGGAACTACGGCCGGGTGATCAACATAAGCTCGATCAACGGCCAGAAGGGGCAGATCGGCCAGACCAACTATTCAGCCGCCAAGGCCGGCATCATCGGTTTCTCGAAGGCCCTGGCCCAGGAAAACGCCAAGAAGGGCATCACGGTCAACACCATCTGCCCCGGCTATGTCGATACCGAGATGGTCAGCGCCGTGCCCAAGGCCGTGCTCGATCAGATCATCGCCGGCATCCCTGTCGGACGGTTGGGCATGGCCGATGAGATCGCCCGCTGTGTCGCCTTCCTGGCGGCGGAAGATGCGGGCTTCATCACCGGAACCACTCTGACGGTCAACGGAGGCCAGTATATCACCGGCTGATCCGAACCCGAGGGCCTTCCTCTGACCGCGTCGCCATCGGCGACGCGCCACGGTCTTGTCGCCTTGGTGGTGTGCTTGGCGGGCGTGGCCTCGCAAGGTCCGTCCGCGGTCGCGGCGCCGGCGTGGCTCGACTTCCATCTCAAGGAAAAATCGCGCCCGGCCTTCCCGGTCGCGCACTATGCCGTCGCCACCGGCGGCGGATTCGTTCTCGATCGCGGCGGCGCGCGTCCGAGTCTGCGTTTCGATGACAGTCCGGAGGTCTGGCTGCTGCGTTCGGCGCGAGGGCCGCGTGGCGATGAGATTCTCGCCGATGACCTGGGCGGACCTCTGCTCAGGATCAACAGGCTGGGCGGCGTCACCGTGTTCACGCCACGCCACCCGGAAGGGTCGGCGGCCGCGCTGGAGGGCCCCGCCGGCCCCTTGCGCCTGGCGCGTCTCGACGCCGGCGCGCTCTACCAGCGGCTGGTGGCCGCCAGCGCGCGCGCCAGCCGCGCCGCCCAGCGCCTGATCGCGTTTCAGGCCCTCGACGTTGACGCGGACTCCGCCGCTCTGATCGCCGACGCCGCGCTTGTCGCGACCGAATCCGTGGTCCAGTTGGCCACCTCTCCTGGCGGTCGTCAGCGCCTGTCCCAGGTGGGCCGTTTTGATTTCACGCGTGGCCGGGCGGCAGAGGTCCGCTTCGAGGGGGGTGTCATCCACATCGCCGTCGCCCCCGACGCGGGACCTGGCGAGCGCCCGTCATCCGCCCGCATCCGGCAGACCATTCTGCAGGGCGATCATCGACCGCCTGGTCCTTAGCGATTTCACGCGGTCAAATGTCAATCTTCAAAATTACTGCAAATCAACGCTTTCAAAGCGCATTGTTGTCATCCAATTTATCATAATTGGGACCCAACGCCTCGCGGTTCCATCATGATTATGGTCTCCGGCCATAATAATTAATCTGGCCTTGTCTGGCCCCCATTTTCCTATGGCCCGCGAATATGAAGCAAATCAAACTCAACCGCCGGTCTCTTATGGTCGTTATCGTCATTCCCCTGATTTGCGTTGGTATGCTTTTCGTGCCTTGGGATGCGGCCTACACTGCTCTCAAGCCGTTGCCCGACACGCTAAAAGCCGAAATTGACGATGCTCCACGCGATGGACTTGACGGCGTTATTGCCTATGTTGATCAGGCTGGTCGGCCGCCTGAACTCTACGCCGCCGGCTGGATGAATAGGGCGGCCAAAATTCCTGCCGATGCGCATTCCCTATTCAAGATCGCGAGCATCAGTAAGCTATATATCGCTGCTGCGACGGCTAAGCTGATTGCCGCCAAGCGGCTGTCGTTGGACGATAGTCTGACTCATCTCCTACCCAAAATTGCCGGACATATCGCCAACGCCGACAGGATTACGCTTCGAATGATGCTGCGCCATCGAAGTGGAATTCCCGACTATATTATCAGCAGTAATTTCCGTTGGGACCGGGCCGGCAATCAGGACGAGGTCTTGAATTTGGTGTTGGACAGGCCAGCTGATTTCGCGCCAGACACACGCCGCACATATTCAAACACAAACTACCTGCTTATCGGCATGATATTGGACAAGACATTGGGCTATAGCCACCGTGACTACATCAAATCGGAAATTTTGGCGCCGCTGGGACTGACCCATACGTTCGGTCTGATGAGTGATGTCAATCCGGGCGATATCGTCAGCGGTTATGCGGTCGGATACGAGGGCGATATGAAACCGCTTGATTGTGGAATACCTGGCGGATCTATGGTGGCGACAGCGGAGGATGTAGGCGTTTTCCTACGGGCGCTCAACACGGGCAGGCTTTTGAACACGGACGAACAGGCCATCTACGCCTCCATCTACGTCTACGAACATACTGGCCTCTGGGCGGGATACGAAAGCATTGCGCGTTTTCACAAAGATATAGATACAATCTTGGTCGAATTTGTTAATACAAGTGGCGGCAACTCCTGGATGAAGGCTGAAATAGAATACGACAGAATTCTTAGGATTTTGCATAGACGATACAAAGACAAACGCCTATGATTCCGGAAATATCATATAAAATGACAATTAAGGGTTTCCGGCCAATTTTCATATTCAGCTGTCGTATGCAGGGCGTGGCATAATCTGGGTGGCGGATGCCGGCCGCCCGGCTCCGGACAATTGCTCCGACGGGCAGCGGGCAGCGGGCAGCGGGCAGATTGGGAGTTCGAGAGACGGGGGCAGTCGCAACAAATTGGAATGAAGATTACCCGTCACAATGCCACTCGCATCCAATTCGAACAATCACGCCGGACGAAAAACACGGCCGGGCGTTGGCCCGGCCGCGTCGTTGGTTGTTCAGTCCGCCGGCAGGGTCCGGTCGGATGGGATCAGGGGTAGTTGACGGCCACCGTGTAGGAGCCGGTGTAGGCGCCGGCCGGGGTGTTGTTGGGGATGTTCAGCGTGCCGCCGACATTGAAGGTCGCCGATGTGCCGGTCAGGACGACGGGCAGGTTCGCGGCCAGGGTCGTGCCGGTGATGTTGGCGCCGAAGCCGGTGAAGGTCGAGCCGACCACGACATTGATCGCCGCGTTGGATTGGCCGTTCACCGCGAACGCGCCGGCCTTGCCGACGTTGACGGCGACGGCGCCGACGCCGCCCGTGACGGTGCGCGCGCCGCTCGCCTGAGCGATCGAGACCGTGCCGTTCTGGCCGGAGGTCACGGCGCCGAAGTCGAGGCCTTGGGTCTGGGTGACGGTGATGGGGGTGAAGATGGTGACGCCGGCGGTGCCGGTGGCCGAGGCGCCGTTGACCGAGTCGGCCATGGCGGAGGAGGCGGCGGCGACGGCGAGCAGGGCCGAGGCGGCGAGGATGATGCGCTTCATAGGGGTATCTCCAGGGGGTCCGTTGGGTTGATGTCTCACCCCCGTCCGGGGTGTTGACGACCTTCTAGGGGGACGCTCCGGAGACCGATATCTGGTAAAACTACGAGTTGTGATTGTACGTTACTGTTGACATTGATTGACAATTGGCCGCGCGGCGAAGAGCCGACATGTCCGGCGATAGCCGGACCCCGGCGCTTTCCAGACGATCGACGGCCCGAACTCGCCGTTGACCGCCTGGCCCTGACCGCCCGCCTACCCCTTGAAACTATCCTTCGCGGCGCGGATGGCCGCGAAGGACTCATAGTCCGGCGCGCCGGGCATCCCGGCCAGTTGCGGCGCGCGCAGGAACGGGTTGGTGGCGCGCTCCAGGGCGATGGTGGTCGGCACTGTCGCCTCGCCGCGCGCCCGGGCGGCGAACACAGCCTCGGCCCGGGCCTTCACGGCGGGATCCGGGTCGACGCTGAGGGCGAAGCGCGCGTTGGAGGCGGTGTATTCGTGGGCGCAGTAGACGGCCGTGTCGCCGGGCAAGGCGGCCAGTCGGTCGAGGCTGGTCCACATCTGCTGGGCCGTGCCCTCGAACACACGCCCGCAGCCCAGGGCAAACAGGGTGTCGCCGACGAAGGCGACATGAGCCTCGCGCGCGAAATAGGCGACGTGGCCGAGCGTGTGGCCGCCGCAGCCGATCACCGCGAACCGGGTCTCGCCCACCTCCACGACATCGCCATCCGCGACGGTCCGGTCGAGCGGCGCGATTCGTGTCACCTCGGCCGGGCCGACGATCTTCGCCCCCGTGGCCGCCTGGACCTGGGCGTTGCCGCCGGCGTGGTCGGGGTGCCAGTGGGTATTGAGAATGAAATCCAGCCCCCACCCGGCGTCGTCCAGAGCCGCCAGCACCGCCTGGGCGTCGGGCGTGTCGACGCACGCCGTCCGGCCGCTGGCCTCGTCCCGGAAAATGAAGCCATAGTTGTCGGACAGGCAGGGAAACTGGCGGATGGTCAGGGGCATGGCTGGGGTCTTTCCGGCGGTTGGTCCCCGGAGATGACGTCGGCGGCCCTGACGAATCAAGCTTTACACCCCCATATTATCGGGTTGACCTCCGCCGCTGGGGCGGCCGGCGATCGGTGGGAGACCTCATGCGCCAGGGCGTTCTGGAGCTTCGCGAATTCTACGCCACACCGCTTGGCCAGACGGCGCGCCAGATGGTGTCGCGCAAGGTGGCCGAGGCGTGGGGCAGCGCCCGGGGGCTCGACGTTCTGGCCCTCGGCTACGCCACGCCCTTCCTCGACGGTCTTGGCGAGGATGCCCGACGCGCCGTGGCCGTGATGCCGACCGACCAGGGCGTCGAGACCTGGCCGGCTGTCGGCGCCAACCGGACCTGCCTGGCCGACGAGACGGCCTTGCCCTTGCCCAACGCGCTGTTCGACCGGGTCCTGGCGGTCCATGCCCTGGAGGAAAGCGGCGACCCCCTCGGTCTCCTTGAGGAGATCTGCCGGGTGATGGCCCCATCTGGCCGGGTGATCCTGGCCGTCACGGCCCGCCGCGGCCTGTGGGCCAACGCCGAGAACAACCCCTTCGGCCATGGCCGGTCCTTCAGCCGACGGCAGCTCGAACGGCTGGTGCGCGAAGCCGACCTTTCGCCGCTCAGCTGGACCCGCGCCCTCTATGTGCCGCCAATACCGTGGGCGGCGCGCTGGTCAGAGGGCTTCGAACAGGTGGGCGCCCTGCTATGGCCGAGCTTCGCGGGGGTGATTCTGATGGAGGCGGTCAAGCAGACCTTCGCGGTCCGTCCCAAGGGCCGTGTCGCGCGGGCGCCGGTGCGGGTGAGACCCGCGTTCGCTCCCGCGCCGGTGGGCGGAAAGCTCGGACACCCTGGCGATTCTCGCGCGTCGCCGCTATCGAGGGCCGCTTCGGAGGAAACATCGTCATGAAACTGATCATTGCCGTCATCAAGCCGAGCCGTCTGGACGATGTCGTCGATGCCGCCGCCAAGGCCGGCGCCTCCGGCCTTACCGTCACCGAGGTGCGTGGTTACGGCCGCCAGAAGGGCAAGACGGAGGTCTATCGCGGCGCGGAATACGAAGTCCGACTGGTTCCCAAGGTCAGACTGGAGGTCGCCGCCCCGGATGATCTGGTCGGCCCGATCATTGCCGCCATCTCGGCGGCGGCCAACACCGGCAAGATCGGCGACGGCAAGATCTTCACCCTCGACCTCGAAACCGCCCTGCGCATCCGCACCGGCGAACAGGGTCAGGACGCCATCAGCGAATAGGCGAAGGCCAGGAGCCCGCGGCCTTTCGCGATCATCTCTTGCTCAGCAGGAACAGCGCCGCCTCGGCGCGCCAGTTCTCGACCGCGCGTGACGGATCCATCGGCCGGGCGGGCTTGCCGGCGTCGAGGGCCGCACAGGCGTCGATGCGCAGGCCCAGGTCGTCGCAGATGGCGGTGAAGTCGCGCACCGTGCACAGGTGGATATTGGGGGTCGACCACCACGGGTCGGGAAGCAGGCCGGTCACCGGCATGCGACCGTGCCGCAGCAGGTCGAGCCGCACCCGCCAATGGCCGAAGTTCGGCAGCGACACCACCGCCTGATCGGCGATTCGCAACAGTTCACCCAGAACGTGACGCGGCCGCAGCACCGCCTGCAAGGTTTGGGACAGGATCGCGTAATCGAACGCCCGGGCCGGAAAATAGTCGAGGTCGCGGTCCGCGTCGCCCTGCACCACCGCCAGGCCACGGGCCAGACAGGCGGATACGCCCTCCGGGCTGATTTCCAGCCCTCGGCCGTCGACCTGACTATGCTTCACCAGGAGCTCAAGAAGTGCGCCCTCGCCGCAGCCCACGTCCAGCACCCGCGCGCCCGGCTTCACCAGCCGCAGGATCTCGCGGAAGTCCTCGCGGACCGAGGCGGCCTTCACGGCAGGCCCCGGATCTGGGCGGCGGAACTCATGAACCCGCCCAGGGCCGAGCGCAGGACGGGCTCGTCCAGCAGGAAGGCGTCATGGCCCTTGTCGCTGTCGATCTCCACGAAGCTGGCCCGTGACCCGGCGGCGTTTAGGGCCCGCACCACCGAACGGCTCTCCACCGTCGGATAGAGCCAGTCCGAGGTGAAGGAGAACACGCAGAAGCGCACGTCGCGGGCCGCGCGGAAGGCGTCCGCCAGCACCCCGCCATGGTTCGCCGCCAGGTCGAAATAGTCCATCGCCCGGGTGATGTAGAGATAGGAGTTGGCGTCGAAGCGGTCGACGAAGCTGGCCCCTTGGTGACGCAGGTAACTCTCCACCTGGAAGTCGGCGTCGAACCCCCACGACAGTCCGTCGCTCTGCAGTTCGCGCCCGAACTTGCGGTGAAGGGCCGGCTCGGACAGATAGGTGATGTGCGCGGCCATTCGCGCCACCGCCAGGCCCTTTTCGGGCCTGACCCCCTCGTTGGCGTAGTCGCCGCCGCGCCAGTCCGGATCGGCCATGATCGCCTGACGGCCAACCTCGTGGAAGGCGATATTCTGGGCCGAATGGCGCGGCGCCGCGGCGATGCACACCGCCGAGAACAGCATTTCGGGATAGTCCGACGCCCATTGCAGCACCTGCATGCCGCCCATCGAGCCCCCGACCACGGCGAACAGCTTGTCGATGCCGAGGGACTGCACCAGCATCGCCTGGGCGCGGACCATGTCGGCGATGGTGATCACCGGAAAGGCCAGGCCCCAGGGCCGGCCGGTGGCGGGGTTGATCGAGGAGGGGCCGGTGCTGCCCATGCAGCCGCCGACCACGTTTGAGCAGATTATGAAGTGGCGCGCCGGATCCATCGGCAGACCGGGCCCGACCATCGTCCGCCACCAAGCCGGGCGGCCGCTAACCGGATGGCTGGAGGCGACATACTGGTCGAGCGACAGGGCATGACAGATGAGGATGGCGTTCGATCTGGCGGCGTTCAGCGTTCCGTAGGTCTTGTAGGCGAGGCGAAGGCCATCGAGAGTCGCGCCGCTGTCGAGTGTCAGGGGCCGATCCGCGGCGAAGGCCGTCGCCTCGTCCTTCGGGTCGTCGAGTCGCGCGGTGTCTGCGAAAGTCATGGGCCGTAGGAAGGGAAAGGGACGGGGTCTGTCAATCGCCTCGACCCGGCCCTTCGGCGGGGGATGACCCGAAAAAGGCAGGCCCGGCCGAGCGGGGCTCGAACCGGGCCTTTGTCTCCCACCTTCAGTCGGGGGGGGGCGAAACAGCAGGCCGGGAGACATGATGAGAATGCCGGCGCGGCAGGTTGGTTCCCGTGGTTCTCGGAATCGTTGCAACATCGGAATCGTTGCAACAGAAGACCACTGTCCCGCGCTACCGGCCGTGACGGATTGCCGGACCCCCGAAGGCGGGGCTATTGCAAGGCCCCTTGGACGGCCCCGGTCCAGGACAGAGTGAGTCACCATGAGCGCCATGCCGAACGACTTTTCAGCCTCAGGCC
>CAIQDO010000143.1 GCA_903870555.1 uncultured Caulobacteraceae bacterium | reverse complement strand
TGGCCGGGCGCCCGGAGACGTGGTTCGCGCCGGCGCTCCGATCGTCGACCTGATGATCCCGGCCTGGGCCGGCGCTCAGATGGAATACCTGGCGGTTCGCCGCGGCGGCGACGCCCCCCTCGAAACCGCGGCGCGACAGAGATTGCGCCTCATCGGCATGCCCGACGCCCTGGTGACGGCCGTGGCGCGGGATGGGCGGCCGAGGCCCGTGACCACGGTCACCTCGCCACTCGGTGGGGTGATCCAGACCCTCGACGTGCGTCAGGGCATGGCCGTCGCCATGGGACAGACCCTCGCACAGGTCGCCGGTCTGTCCCGGGTGTGGCTCAATGCGGCGGTGCCCGAGGCCCTGGCCGGTCACCTTCGCCCGGGGGCGCCGGCCCGGATCGAGCTGGCGGCGTTTCCGGGCGAAACGAGAACCGGCCGTGTGTCGGCTCTGCTGCCCGCGACCCAAACCGACAGCCACACGGTGACCGCGCGGATCGAAATGGCCAATCCGTCGGGACGGATGCGACCGGGCATGTATGCCGCGGTCCATCTGCAGGTCGGCGCCGACACCGCCCTGACCGTTCCCACCGAAGCGGTGATCCGCACGGGCCGCCGCGCCCTGGTGCTGGCAGCGCGTGAGCACGGCCGGTTCGAACCGGTGGAGGTGCGCACCGGCCGTGAGTCCGGCGACAGGATCGAGATCCTGGAGGGACTTGGCGACGGTGAAAGCGTGGTGGCGTCCGGCCAGTTCCTGATCGATTCGGAGGCCAGCCTTGCGGGTCTGAAGACCCGGCCCCTGCCGGTGTTGGACGCCGCGCCGACGGAGGGGCCCCGATGATCGCCGCGCTGATCCGCTGGTCGGCGGCCAATCGATTCCTGGTCGTGGTCGCCGCCCTGGCCCTGCTGGCGGCGGGCGCCATCGTACTGAGATCCACCCCGGTCGACGCGCTCCCTGACCTCTCGGATGTGCAGGTGATCATCCGCACGCCCTATCCGGGCCAGGCCCCGCAGATCGTCGAGAACCAGGTCACCTATCCCCTGACGGCGACGATGATGTCCGTCCCCGGCGCCAAGACGGTGCGCGGCTATTCGTTCTTCGGCGACAGCTTCGTCTATGTGCTGTTCGAGGACGGGACCGATCTCTACTGGGCCCGCTCGCGCGTGTTGGAATACCTCAATCAGGCGCAGGGTCGCCTGCCGGCGACGGTCAGACCGGCCCTGGGGCCGGACGCCACGGGGGTCGGTTGGGTCTATGAATACGCCCTGGTCGATCGCAGAGGCCGCGACGACCTGTCCCAGCTCCGCTCGCTGCAGGACTGGTTCCTTCGCTACGAGCTCAAGTCCGTTCCCGGCGTCGCCGAAGTGGCCAGCCTCGGCGGCATGGTGCGCCAGTATCAGGTGGTGCTCGATCCGGCGAAACTCGCCGCCTTCCGTATCACCCAGCAAACCGTGGTCCAGGCGATTCAGGCCGCGAACCAGGAAGCCGGCGGCTCGGTGCTGGAACAGTCCGAGGCCGAATACATGGTCCGGGCGTCCGGTTACCTGAAGAGCCTGGACGACTTCCGGGCGACCCCCCTGCGGACCGCTGCCGGCGGCCAGCCGATCCGCTTGGCCGACGTGGCGACGATCCAGGTCGGCCCGGAAATGCGGCGCGGCGTGGCCGAGCTCAACGGCCAGGGCGAGGTCGCAGGAGGGGTCGTCGTGTTACGCTCCGGAAAGAATGCACGTGCGACCATCGCGGCGGTGAAGGCCAGGCTGGCCGAACTCGCCCACAGCCTGCCGCCCGGCGTCGAGATCGTCACCACCTATGATCGCTCCCAGCTCATCGACAGGGCCATCGACAATCTTCGCGAGAAGCTGCTGGAGGAGTTCGTCGTGGTGGCGCTGGTTTGCGTGATCTTTCTCGGCCACGCCCGCTCGGCGCTGGTGGCGATCGTCACCCTGCCGCTCGGCGTGCTGGCGGCCTTCCTTGTCATGCGCGGTCAGGGGGTCAACGCCAACATCATGTCGCTGGGCGGCATCGCCATCGCCATCGGCGCCATGGTCGACGCCGCGGTGGTGATGATCGAGAACGCGCACAAGCGCATCGAACGATGGACGCACGACCACCCCGGCGCCGCCCTGGTCGGTGAAACCCGCTGGGGCGTGATCACCGCCGCCGCAGCCGAGGTCGGGCCTGCCCTGTTCTTCAGTCTGCTGATCATCACCCTGTCGTTCACGCCGGTGTTCACCCTCCAGGGACAGGAAGGACGCCTGTTCGCGCCTCTGGCCCTGACCAAGACCTACGCCATGGCCGGCGCGGCCATTCTCTCCGTCACGCTCGTGCCCGTGTTGATGGGTTGGCTGATCCGGGGACCGATTCCCGCCGAGGCCAGCAACCCGGTCAATCGCTGGCTGACCGCCGCCTATCGTCCGTTGCTGGACGCCGTGATGCGTCGGCCGCGGACCACCCTGGTCGCGGCCCTGCTGGTGTTGGCCACGACGGCCTGGCCTCTCACCCATCTCGGGGGCGAGTTCATGCCGCGGCTCGACGAGGGCGACCTGCTGTACATGCCCTCGGCCCTGCCCGGCCTGTCGACACAGAAAGCTGGCGAGTTGCTCCAGCAGACCGACCGGCTGATCCGAACCGTGCCCGAGGTCGAGAGTGTCTTCGGCAAGGCGGGCCGGGCCGAGACGGCCACCGACCCGGCGCCGATGGAAATGTTCGAGACCACCATTCGCTTCAAGCCGCGCAGCCAATGGCGGCCCGGCATGACGCCGGAGCGGTTGGTCGAAGCGCTCGACAAGGCGGTGAAGGTTCCAGGCCTGGCCAACATCTGGGTCCCGCCTATCCGCAACCGGATCGACATGCTGGCCACCGGCATCAAGAGCCCGATCGGGGTCAAGGTCACGGGGGCCGACCTCGCTGAGCTCGACCGGATCGCACAGCAGGTGGAGACCGTGGCCAAGACGGCGCCGGGCGTCAGTTCGGCCCTCGCCGAGCGGCTCACCGGTGGACGCTACGTCGATGTCGATATCGATCGCGCCGCCGCTGGGCGATACGGCCTCAACATCGCAGATGTCCAGGCCATCGTCGGCGGGGCGGTCGGCGGCGAAACCGTCGGCGAGACGGTCGAGGGTCTGGCGCGCTATCCAATCTCGGTGCGCTACCCACGGGAGCTTCGCGGCGGGGTCGAGGACCTGAGGGCGCTGCCGATCTTCACCCCCTCAGGCCAGCAGATCACCTTGGGCGCGGTGGCCGCTATCCGCATCGCCGATGGACCGCCGATGCTGAAGACCGAGAACGGGCGACCGTCCGCCTGGGTCTACGTCGATGTGCGTGGCCGCGACCTCACGTCGGTGGTTGCCGACCTTCAGCGCGCGGTCAGCCAGAAGGTCGTGCTGTCGCAAGGCGTGTCCATCGCCTACTCGGGCCAGTTCGAATTTCTGCAGCGGGCGGTGGCGCGGCTGACGTTGGTCGTGCCGGCGACGCTGCTGATCATCTTCCTGCTGCTCTATGTGATCTTCCGTCGCCTCGACGAGGCGGCCCTGATCATGGCCGGCTTGCCATTCGCCCTGACCGGCGGGGTCTGGGCCCTCTATCTGCTGGGTTTCAACCAGTCGGTGGCCACCGGCGTCGGCTTCATCGCCCTGGCTGGCGTGTCGGCCGAGTTCGGCGTGGTGATGCTGATCTACCTGAAATCGGCGCTCGCCGAGCGCGGCCCCGACCCGAGCGACGGCGATGTCGAGGCCGCCGTTCGTGAAGGCGCCCTGATGCGCGTCCGTCCGAAGGCCATGACGGTGGCCGTCATCGTCGCCGGCCTGCTGCCGATCCTGTTCGGCCATGGCGCCGGCTCGGAGATCATGAGCCGCATCGCCGCCCCGATGATCGGCGGCATGCTGACCGCGCCCCTGCTTTCGATGCTGGTGATCCCCGCCGCCTACCTGTTGCTGCGTCGCCGTCGGCGCGCCGCTTCAGTCCAGTCCGCGTCCAACCCCTTACTCAACCCAGGAGACCCCGCATGACCCTTCACCCTTCGTCCCTTGCCCTGGCGCTGGTGGTCGCCCTCGCGGCCGGCGACGCAACGGCCGCCGCCTCCCCGCCCGCCGCGACACCCCCGGCCGCGGCCCATCTGGGTCAAGGCGTGGGTGTCGTACGCGCGATCGACCTGCCTGGCGGATCGGTCACGCTTCAGCATGGACCGATCGCCGCCCTCGGATGGCCCGGCATGACCATGCCATTCAAGGTCAAGTCGGCCACGGCTCTGAAGGCGCTGAAGGTCGGCCAGACCGTGGCCTTCACGGTGCAGGACGCCGACGCGGGACCGCTGATCCTCGTCATCCGGGCCCGTTGAGCGGGTTCAGCCGTATCGCCGGGCTTGTCAGTCCGCCCCGCCGCCGAGGCAGCCGGGATTGCGCTCGGCGACCGTTCGGAAGTTGCGGTTGTCGGCCGAGATTTCCAGGCGGCCCTCAAGCAGGCGGAGGGTCCGATCGGCCCAGCGGCCGTAGATCGGGGCGCCGCCGCGCTGGCATTGACCGGCATAAAGCGTCTGAAGGCAGGCGGACAAAGGCAGGTCGTCGGGCAGGCGCTCCCATTGGCCATCGCTGTAGCGCCAACAACCGGCGGCCCGGCCGACGCCGCCGTCGGTGTCGGTCTGAGTGGACGCAGGCGGCGATGCGGCGGGCGGCAGCGGCGTGATCTGGGCGCCGACACCGTTGGCCGCGGCCAAGGCGCCGCTGGGGTCCAGGCCGACGTCGAGGGCGCCCGTGGCGACGCCGTTGCGCTGGGCGCATTCGATGAGGGTCAGTTCACCAACCAGTTTGCCATCGACGAAACAGCGCAGGGGCCGTTGCTCGTCGAGCCTGATGTCGTCATCGCGCCCAGTCTCGACCACCAGCCCCCCCTGTGACGCCGGCGGCGGCTGGGCCGGGGTTCGGTCGCGAGACATCAGGTAGATGGCGATCGCGAGCCCGGCGACCAGCGCAAGCCCCATGCCCGCGAGCGCAACCGACCGCCGGTCCTTGAACAGTTCCATCCCGACCCTCGATTAGGGTGGGCGTGACGCCTGAGACGCCGACGCCTATTTGAACCGATAGGTGATCCGGCCCTTGGAGAGGTCGTATGGGGTCATTTCCACCAGGACCTTGTCTCCAGCCAACACGCGAATCCGGTTCTTGCGCATCTTGCCGGCGGTATGGGCGATGATTTCGTGATCGTTCTCCAGCGTCACCCGGAAGGTGGCGTTTGGCAGAAGCTCGCTCACCGTGCCGGGCAGTTCCAACAGTTCTTCTTTCGCCATGCGGCTCCTCGAATGCGACAAACGCCAGCGCCGCCCGCGATAAGCCATCGCGGGCGCGGCGCCGTTTGGAACGATCATACGCATCCCGGACGTTGAGGTCGATGGCCGCCGGGCGTATCTCCGCAAGGCGGTTCGTGGACGATTGCGAAAATGCGGGCTGGAAGGCGCGACAATGCGGAAAACCCTGGCATCGGCCGTCCTATCCCTCCTGGCCGCCGCGTCCCTCATGGGGACGAGGGTCGAAGCTGACCCTACGTCGACCTCTTCAACCCCCGCGCGCCCAACGATCGTCGCCTGTGGCTTTCCGGTGACCGCAGCCACCTACGCGGTCTGGCAGGACCTTGGCGGGGAAACCGGCCGACTCGGATGCGCCACCCAACCTGAAAGATCGGGACCGGCGTCTCCGCAGGGATCGTCCGCCAGTCAGGCGCTGTTCGCCTCGGGCGAGATCGTGCTGCACGCGTCCGGCCCACGCGCGGGACAGGCGTTCGCCATCGTCGGCTGCTTTTATCGGCTGTACGTACAGTTCGGTGGCGCGAGCGGTTGGCTCGGACTGCCTGTGAGCGACTCTCAGAACACACCAGACGGATCCCGGCAGATCTTCGAAGGCGGGGACATGCGCTACACGCGGGCTTACGACGACTGTCAGGCGACCCCCTCCGCGGGCTTGGAGCGCGCACGCCCGGGCGCCGCCGCCACAGACACCCGACCGCTGGACCTTTACGAGAATGTCGCCACCGGTGATCGCCTCAGCGTGGCTTCCCAGCGCAGTGTCGAGATCGCCCTGGCCGCCGGCTATCGACGGGTGCGGTCGCAGGCGCGCGTCCTGTCTGGCGCGGAGACCGACGCCGCGCCGCTGAAACTTTATCAAAACGAGGCGCGCGGACTTCGCCAAACCCTGGCGACAAGCCAGAGCGAACGCGACGCCCTCGCCGAGGGTTTTGTCTTCGAGGCGAGCCAGGGCTACGTGTGGACCCTGCCCAGACCCGGCGCGGTGGCGCTGAAACGCTACGGAAACGCGGCAACAGGCGCGACCTGGCTGACCGCCGGATCCTCGGATGAGGCTGACGCCCTGGCAGCGGGTCTCGCCTTCCTGCGCATCGAAGGCTACGCGGCCCCGCCCGACTGACCTGGTCCGCGTTCAGCCGCCGAAGGTGCGGATCCCGTCGAACCGTTGCCGGATGCGCCGTTCCAGCGTGTCCCGTACCTCGCGGTAGGCCTGCAGCACCTGTTCTCTTTGACCGATCACCAGCGTGGGATCCATCGTCGGCCAATAGACGACGTCCACCGCCCTGGCGCGGGCGAATTCCCCAGCCCTGTGGTGGGCCTCGGGCGTCAGGGAGACGACCACATCGAACGAGTCGTCTTCCAGGTCATCGAAGCTTTTCGGCCGATGACCGCTGAGGTCGACGCCAAGTTCGTCCATCACCGCGACCGTGAACGGATCGGCGCCGTCTCCCAGGTCGTCTCGTCCCGAGTGGGCGTGCAGGCCGCAACTGTCGACGAACACCGCATGACCGAAATGAAGCCGCATCAACCCCGCCGCCATCGGCGACCGGACACGATTGAGATTGCACGCGAACAAGACCGCCCCCGGCAGCCCCCGATGGATCGGCGGCCGCCCGATCAGCCCCGCCATTGAAGGGCGCAGATCAAGGTGAACAATCTCCGGGCGGTGTCGAGGTCGATCGTCACCTTGCCTTCGAGGCGCCGCTGAAGGAGGGCGGAGCCTTCGTTGTGAAGTCCTCGCCGGCCCATATCCAGCGCCTCGATCTTCTGGGGCGTGGCGTTGCGAATCGCGTCGTAATAGCTTTCGCAGACCATCCGATAGTCCCGCACCACGCCGCGTAGCGGAGACAGCGACAGTAGATGGCGGCGTTGATAGGTCGGTCCGACAATATCGAGGGCAAGCCGGTTGTCGATCAGGGCGATCTTCAGGTCGTAGGGGCCGCCCTCGGAGCCATCGGGGGCGAAGTGGTTCTCCTCGATCAGGTCGAAGATGGCGATCTGCCGCTCCTGCTCCTGGTCACGCGACGCCGCCGCGAGAGACTCGTCGTCGAGCTCCACGGACTGGAGGCGATGGTTGGAGGGATCGGAAGCCATTGCAGAGTTCTAGCGCGATCGAACGCCAGCCTGGAAGCGATCAATGATCCAGATTGATCCGCAGACTCATGGAGAGCCCGTGAGCGGCGAGCCCCTCCGCCTCGGCAAGCGTCATACCGGCGGGCGCCAAGGCGCGAAAGGCGCCTGGATCGCACTTCAGCGTCGAGGTTCGCTTCAGGAAATCAATGGTCGAAAGGCCGGATGAGAATCGCGCCGCCCGGCTGGTGGGCAGCACGTGGTTCGACCCGGCGACATAGTCGCCAATGGCCTCGGGCGTATGGCGGCCCAGGAAGATCGCGCCGGCGTGGCGGACCCGGTCGGCGAGACGTTCCGGCTGTTCGGTGGCGAATTCCACATGTTCCGGCGCGATCTGGTCCACCAGGGCCGGCGCGCGGTCGAGCGGCGCGAGAACCACCGCCCCATGGTCTCGCCAGGAGGCCGCGGCGTCGCGACCTGTCGGCAGGGTTTCCAGCGTCGAAGCGATCGCGGAGAGCACCGCCTCGGCGAAAGCCGCGTCGTCGGTGATCAGGATCGATTGGGCGTCGGGATCGTGTTCGGCCTGCGCCAACAGGTCCGCGGCGATCCAGGCCGGATCGTTGTCGCCATCGGCTACCACCACCACCTCGGACGGACCGGCGAGCGAATCGATGCCGACGGCGCCATAGACGCGTCGCTTGGCGGCGGTGACATAGGCGTTGCCGGGGCCAACGATCTTGTCCACGGGGCGGATGGGCCCCGCGCCATAGGCCAGGGCGGCAACGGCCTGGGCGCCGCCGACTCGCCAGATTTCGGTGACGCCGGCTTCAAGCGCCGCCGCCAGGACTGCGGGCTTCAGTCCGCCGGGGGGCGTGACCATGGCGATGCGGGACACCCCGGCGATCCGTGCGGGGACCGCGTTCATCAGCACCGTCGAGGGATATGCCGCCCGCCCGCCCGGCACATACAAACCCACCGCGTCCAGCGGCGTCCAGCGCCAGCCCAGCGCAACGCCTTCCGCGTCGGTGAAACCACCGTCGGCGGGAACGAGCCGGCGGTGATAGGCGCCAATACGGCGAGCGGCGAAGGCTATGGCCTCGCGAAGCTGCGCCGGGCAGGCGGCGGCTCCCGCCGCGATCTCCGCCTCGGAGACCCGCAGGTCCGTTTCGCCGAGCTCCACTTGGTCGAATTCCCGAGAGAACCGAATCAGCGCCGCCACACCTTCGGCCCTCACGGCGTCGATGACGCGGACAACCGCCCCCTCGACATCGGCGGGGGAGCCGCGCGGCTCGGCCAGAAAAGCGGCGAAAGCGGTTTCGAAATCTGGGGCGGAAACGTCGAAGCGGCGCATGGGCCGGGTAGATGAGGGAAGGTTCAAGAAACTGAAAGCGAAATCGGCCGAAAAAGGCCGCGGCTAGCGTTCGTGCTCGGGTTTGTGGGCGGCGCTCCAGGGCTGGGACAGATCGGCCAGGGCCGCATCGACGCACTCGACTTCGGCGGCAAGGTCGGCCCCATCGGCGAAGGCGAAGGTGACCACGCCACCGGGCGCTTCGCCCGGCTGGAAGGTCACGGCCAGCAACTGCACCACCGCGTCGGGCGCGTCGGGTCGCAGATTGCGCGCGCGGACCGCCAGGACTCCGCCGAGTTGGACGGCGGCGCGGACGCGTTCGCCCGATCCGGCGGCGGCTTCCCAGCGGAAGCGATTGAGGGCAATGGTGAGACGTCGCTCCCGGCGTTCCCAATGAATGTCGCCGATATGGGCCACGGCGTCCTGTAGCGCCGCCGAGATCACCGCCAGATCATCGGCGTCCTCGGCGAGAAGGTGTAGCGCCCGGTGCGGGTCCATCGCTAGTCCCCTCCCCCCTCCGTTCCGGTCAGTCGGCGCACCCTGGCGCCGCAAGCCGAGAGCTTTTCCTCAAGGCGCTCGAAACCCCGGTCGAGGTGGTAGACGCGATTGACCACCGTCTCGCCGCGCGCGGCAAGGGCTGCGATCACCAGGCCCACGGACGCGCGCAGGTCCGTGGCCATAACCGGCGCGCCCTGCAGGTGCTCGACGCCTCGGATGCGAGCCTCGCCACCCGAGACCGTGATGTCGGCGCCCAGCCTCGCCAGTTCCGGCACATGCATGAACCGATTTTCGAAGATGGTTTCCCGTACCACGCTGACGCCATCGGCCGTGGTCATCAAGGCCATGAACTGCGCCTGCAAGTCCGTGGCGAAACCGGGGAAAGGATCGGTCTCCACGTCCACCGCCCGCAGCCGGCCGCCATCCCGGCGGATGGTCACGGAATCAACGCCTCGTCCCACCTCGACACCCGCCGCCTCCATCTTCAACAGCAAGGATTCAACCAGATCGGCGCGGGTTTGGGTCAGCCGGACCTCGCCGCCCGCCATGGCCGCGGCGAGGGCGTAGGTCCCCGTCTCGATCCGATCGGGCGTGACCGAATGGACGGCGCCGTGGAGCCGCGAAACGCCGACGATGCGGATGGTCGACGTTCCCGCTCCCTCGACCTTGGCGCCCATGGCGTTGAGGCAGTCCGCGAGATCGACCATTTCCGGCTCGCGGGCGGCATTGAGCAGAACGGTTTCTCCCTGGGCCAGCACAGCCGCCAGCATGGCGTGTTCGGTGGCGCCGACAGACACGAACGGGAAGGCGATGGTGGCGCCGCGCAGACCTCGGGGGGCCTGAGCGTAGACGTAGCCCTCGTTGAGATCGATGTGGGCGCCGAGCGCCTCCAGGGCCTTGAGATGGAGGTCCACAGGCCGCGCGCCGATCGCGCACCCCCCCGGCAGGCTGACCTTGGCGTGGCCCGTGCGGGCCAGCAGGGGGCCAAGAACGTTGAACGACGCCCGCATCTGGCGGACGAGATCGTAGGGCGCGAAGGCGCTGACGATCTCGGGCGTGTGCAAGAGGGTCTGCGGGCCGTTCGGACCCGTGCTCTCCGTCAGTTCCGCGCCGAGGCGGCGCAATAGCTTGCCGAGGAAGCGCGTGTCCGCCAGCCTGGGCATATTGGTCAGGCGTAGCGGCTCATCAGTGAGCAGGCTGGCGGTCATCAGCTTGATCGCCGAATTCTTGGCGCCGCTGATCGGGATCTCGCCCACCAGGGGAACGCCGCCGACGATGGCGATCTGGTCCATTCATCCCTTCCAAGGCGGCGCCCCTCGGCCCGCGGATTCGACAAAAAAATCGGTCTTATCCGTCGGACGGTGCAAGCGCCAGCAACATGCTAGTCGGCGGTCTTCGGCCCTACCTTGCGACGGCGCAGGTTCGCCCTCAGCGCGGCCGCGAGACGGGCCTCTCGCGCCGGCATGGAATCGGGAACCGTGTCCGCCGGAGGGGCGGTCGGCGATGGCTTCGGCGTTTCGGGATCGGACATGAATACAGGCCTATTGCGCGGTTGCGAGGCGTCAAGGCTCGATTTCGCTTTCCTCGGCCGCCGGCTTTCGCTAACACCCGCGCTTCCCGAATGGGACGCCGCCGTAGCTCAGTGGTAGAGCGCATCCTTGGTAAGGCTGAGGTCCGGAGTTCAATCCTCCGCGGCGGCACCATTCGGGAAATAACCCCCAGCCGAACCTGTGGTCGAGCCCGATCAGGCTCCTGAACGCCGTTTGAGTTCCCGGCGGGCGTTCCAGACCACATCCGGATCCATGTCATTCTGTCGTGTCACCCATTCGAGGTAGTCGGTGGGCGGTTCGCGCCAGGCCGAGCCCCGATGTTTGCCGAACGGGATCGCAGGCAACAGCTTGGGCTCCAAGGTCCAGGCGATCATGTCTTCGACCGTCGCGACGGTCAGCAGTTCGCCGAGAATGTAAGCGGTGACGTAGGCGTCCGGCGCCGCGCGGTGGGGCGGCATGGCAAGAGCCGCGTCAAGCGTCAGAGCCCGCCAATAGCGCAGCACTTGATTCGAGTGCCGCGGCGCCTCCGGCCAGGCCCTGAGGGCGGCCTTGTAGGTGCATATCCAAGGCAGGGGCGCGGTAATCGACTCGGGAATGAACATCCTCTCGAAGTCGCAATTGTGCGCCACGAGCACGTCCGGATCGCCCCCCGCCCACACAGCCAGGCGAAGCTTGTCGTCGTTGCAGACGGGCGTTTCGCCGCCGACCATCTCCTCGGTGATGTGATGGACCGCCATGGTCTCCGGCGGAATGCCACGCAGCGGCCGATACAGCCGCGCCATCGGTTGGCCCACCCGCCAAGCGGCGCCCTCGTCGACCACATCGACCCGGCCGATTTCAATGATCTCGGCCGGCGGCGCGACCCCTGTCGTCTCAATGTCGATCACTCTGAGGCGCACCATGAGTCTCCGATTCGGGCCCTTGAGCCCCTTGCCGACATCAGGTCATGCCGCGCGGGTCCTGTCAGGGCCATCCCCGCCAGACCCAGGCGGAACGCAAAACGCGCGATCCAGGTCGCCGCGACGACCAGACAGACAAGCCAAAACGTGACAAGCAAGACCGCGAACATGGCGAGGACCCCGACGAACGACCGACGATGAGTCAAGCCTAGAGCCCCGTTGCGACAGAAACGGTCGCAGGTCTCCGAGCGCCAAGCGTTTTCGACGTGCGCCAGCCGCGGTTAGAGTCGACAAGGCTGCCAGGAGCCCGCCAAAACGAGCCTTGACGATCGAACGGCGATCTTGCCGAAGCGCCGCGGCCGAAATGAGGGAGACGACAATGACCGAATGGGATGGCCGGGGACTGGTTTCGGCGACGTGGCTGGAAGACCATTTGGCTGACCCGGCCCTTCGCCTGTTCGACGCGACCGTCCACCTGCGACCATCGGCCGTCGGTCCCTACCGGGTGGAGAGCGGTCGCGCCGACTATCTGACGTCCCATATACCCGGCGCGGCTTTCGCCGACCTGACGGGAGAGCTGTCGGATGCCAATGCCGCCCTGGCCTTCACTCTGCCCAAGCCCGCCGACCTGGCGCGCGCGATGGGTAAGATTGGCGTGGGGCCAGGGACTCGAGTTGTCATCTATTCGACGACGACGCCGATGTGGGCGACCCGACTGTGGTGGATGTTCCGGTCCGCCGGCTTCGACGACGCCGCGGTGCTGGACGGCGGCCTGGCGAGCTGGCGGACCGACGGTCGGCCGCTGGAGACCGGCGAGCGATCCTACCCGGCGGCGCACTTCCCCTTGGCCTTCCGCCCCGATTGCTGGACAGACAAGGCGGGTGTTCTGGGGGCCATCGGCGACAGCGGCGTGTGCACACTCAACGCCCTTTCGCCCAGCGTCCACCGCGGCGAAGGCGGGACCAACTATGGCCGACGCGGACACATCGCCGGCAGCCGGAATCTGCCCTATGCGTCGCTGCTCGAAGCCGACGGCCGGTGGAAACGCGACGACGAACTGCGCGCCCTTTTCGAGTCGGTGGACGCGCTCAGTCGGCCGCGGGTGATCTGTTACTGCGGCGGCGGCATCTCGGCGACGATGGACGCCCTCGCCCTCACTCGCCTGGGTCACCCAGCGGTCGCCGTCTACGATGGCTCGATGTCGGAGTGGAGCGGAGACCCCACCCTGCCGATGCAGACAGGCGACTGACCGGACGTCGCCAGACCAGGATTCAACGGTTTAGTGCACGACTCTACCGTCTCGACGTTTCCGTCGAAAGGCATCGTGCTCTACCGGAACAGCCACCGAACAGACTCCGCGAAGATCGCCCCGCCGTGCCGCAAGGTGTGGCCGCCGGTTCCGAATTCGAAACGCAGGTCGTAGCCGGCGAAATCCAGGGCGTTGGCCATGGTCTGGTTGGCCAGAGGCCAGTCGCCGTAGACGTTGCGCCCGTCGTTGACCCCGTCCTGCAACAGCACGCGAATGGGCTTGCGAGGCGTGGAGCGGACCAGGAACGGGTAGTTGTGGCCACCGTCGATGTTGACGAAAGAGCCACAGTGGCTGAGGACACGACCGAACACGTCCGGGTTGTTCCACGCCACCGTGAAGGCGCAGATGCCGCCGCTGCTGATGCCGGCGATGGCGCGGCCAACCGGATCTTCGGTCAGGGTCACCCCGTGCTCCGCCACGACGAACGGCAGGATTTCGTCGATAAGGAACCGACCGAAGGCCCCAGTCAGGGGATCGTATTCCCGCCGGCGCTGATCCCAGTCTGGCTCCTTGTCGTCACGGAGGCTGCCCGGGTTGACGAAAAGGCCGATGGTGGGCCGGATCTCTCCCCTGGCGTGCAGGGTGTCCAGCACCCGCGCCGCCCGAACCGGCCCCTTCGCCCAAAGGTAACCTGCCCCATCATTGAAAACGATCAGATTGGCTGGAACGGTCCGGTCGAATCCCGCGGGAAGGTGGATGTGAATATCGCGACGGGTCCCCGGATACCGGCGTTCGCTCTCCCACCGACGATGGCCAAGCGTCAGACCTTCGGGAACATCGTCGGCCGGAAACGCTTCCGGACAGGGATGATAGGGCGCGTCGCCGGGATGGTTCAGCGACAGGCGGAAATCGGCCGAACCCCGTCCATTCATCTCGAGCGGCGGCTGCCGATCCAGCCCTAGCGACCGGTAGGTCTCGATGTCCATCGGCATGGTCCGCCTCCTCCGTTTGCCGCGGGCGTCCCGCCGGCCGCGCCTTGTGAACGCCGGCTGACAAACCGCGCCACGCTCCGTTCAGACGGCCCAGCCTAATGACTGTTCATCGCCTGATCGAGGGCGAGGATCGAAGGAAACATCGTCATGAAGACCGGATTGAAATTCGCCGCCCTGTCGCTGGGCCTGGCCGTCGTCCTCGCCGGGGCCACGGGCGCTTCCGCCGACAGCCGTTGGAACGCCGACCACGGGCAGCGTGGGCGGATCGAGTCACGGATGGACCGTCATCACCACGGCTTCGCCGCCGAACATCGCCACCAGCGCCACGAGGACGGCCGGTTCGGCCGCCAAGGCAACCGCTAGGACCTTAGCCGGCCCGCGCCGCTCATCCCCCCGGGCGCGCGCGGGCGGCCGACATCGCCGCGTAGGCGGTCGGCAACAGAAGCAGGACCAGCGGCGCGCCCGCGACCAGGCCGGAAATGATGGCGATGGCCAGCGGGCGCTGCATGGCGGCCCCTTCGCCGAGACCGAGAGCCAGGGGAAGCAGCGCCAGGACGGCGATAGCCGCCGACATCAGGATCGGCCGAAGGCGCGCCTGTCCGGCAGCGAGGAGGTCGTCAGACCCGAGGCCGCCGGCGGCGGGCGCTTCCGCGAAGTAGAAAACAGCCAATTCGGTGACAATGCCGACCACCATGGTCAGTCCCATCAGGGCCGAGATATTCAATTCGGTCCCTGTCACCCACAGGCCAGCAAATACGGCGGTCACCGCCAGCAACACCACGATCATCACACTGGAGACCACCGTCCACTGCTCAAACAGATAAAGCAGCAACAGCGTGACCAGCAGAAGAGCCGCGGCGAAGACCACCGCAAGATCCCCGAAGGATTTCTGTTGTTGGGCATAGAGCCCACCATATTCGAGCCGCACGCCAGCCGGCAGGGCGATAGCCGAAACGGTCCTTCGCACCTCGGCCATCGCCGACCCGAGATCGCGGCCCTCCAGCCGCGCGGTCACATCGACGAAGGGCTGGAGGTCCTCTCGGCTGATCTGGTGTTGCCCGGCCTCGATGCCAATCGTTGCGATTCGCGATAGGGGAAGGTCGTCACCGTCCGACGCCCGCACGCGCAATGCGCTGATCGCCTCGACGCGATCTCGGCTCGAAGCGGGGGACCACACACGGACTCCCAACAGACTCGAGCCGGACTGGATCTGCGTGGCCACCTGACCGCCAATCGCGCCGGCGAGTTGACGGGCGATGTCGTCCGGCGTCAGCCCTTCCAGCGCCGCGGCGGGACGATTCACCGTGATGACGATGGCGTCACCGGCGACGCGAAGGCCATCGACCACCTCCACCAGGCCGCGAATCCTGGAAATCGCCGGCGCGATAACACCGGCGGCCTGACGAAGCGCCACAGGATCAGATCCGAACAGCTTGAGTTCCACCGGCTGAGGTACGGCGGTCAGATCGCCGATCAGGTCCTCCATCAATTGGGCGGTCTGGATGTCGAGTCCTGGAACCTCCGCCTGGAGTCGTTGGCGGATGTCGCGCATCACCGCCTCGACTCCGCGGCGCGGTCCATGACGCAGATGGATGAAGAAATCACCTTCGTCCGCCTCCGTCAGGCCGCCCCCCAGTTGGGCCCCGGTTCGGCGCGAGTAGCTGTCGACGTCCGGTGTCGAGCGGATGATCGCCTCCGCTCGCCGCAGAAGGCCGTCGGTATCGTTTAGCGAAGCCCCGCTCCGGGCCTTGTAGTCGAGGACGAAACCGCCTTCGTCCATCCTCGGCATGAAGCCCGAGCCCAGTTGGCTGTAGGCGACGCCGCCAAGACTCAACAGTGCGCCGGCCACCACCGCCAGCACCAGCACAGGCCTGCCAAGGGCCCGCGACAAGAGCCGGCGGTAGCTGTCCTTGAGCCGTCCGATCGTCGGTCCGACCCGGTTGGCGGCGGCGACGTCCGAGTCTCTCAGCCAGGCCCCCGCCAACACGGGCGCGACGAACACGGCGAACAGCAGCGAGACCGCCAAGGCCGCCGTCATGGTGACCGCCAGCGCCTTAAAGAAGCCGCCGGTGACGCCGCCGAGAAACGCCAGCGGCGCGAACACGACGATCGTGCTCAGGCTGGAGCCGATCAGGGGACGAACCATTTCGCCGGCGGCTGACAGCACTCCGGCCCCGCGGGTCTTGTTGAACGTCGCCTCGTCGGACCCTTCCTGCAGCCGGCGCATGATGTGTTCGAGCATCACCACCCCGTCGTCCACCACCAGTCCGACGGCGGCCGCCAAGCCGCCGAGGGTCATCATGTTGAAGCTCATGTGCAGGACCAGCAGCAGCAGGCAGGCGGCCGCCAGGACCGCCGGCAGCAACAGGGCGGTGACCAGCATCAGCCTGGAAGACCTGAGAAAGAGGAACAGCACGCCGCCCGCCAACAGAGCCCCGATCAGGATGGCGTCCCGCACGCTGCCGGCGGCGCCCATCACCAGTTCGGACTGGTCGTAGAAGGTGGTGATCTTGACGTCCGGGGGCATGCGACCCGCCTCGGCGGCAAGTCGGGCGCGCACGGCCCTGACCATCCCCACGCTATCGGCGTCCGGAGTCTGGCGGATGTTTATCAACACCGCGTCGCGACCTTGGGCCGTGACTCGGGTCCAGGCCGGCGCCGCGGTCGCGCGAATGCCGGCGACCTGACCGAGCGTGACCACACCGCCGCCACCGGCGCCGGCCTTGACCACCACGGCCGCCAGGTCCTCCGGCCCTTTCAGGCGACTATCGACCAGCGTCTGATAGAGGCGGTGACGATCCTCAAGCTTGCCGACCGCGACGACCATGTTGCTGGCGGCGATGGCCTTGGCGACGTCCTCCGACGACAGCCCGAGCGCCTGTAGCCGCGCCGGATCGATGGTGACCTGATATTCGCCCTGCCCGCCGCCGAGCACGTCCACCGACGCCACCCCAGGAACCGACGCCAGCAGGGGGCGAAGTTGCTGATCGGCGAAGGCCCTAAGGCGGACGGGGTCGCTGTCGGTCGAGGAGAGCGCAAGGCCCAGAACCGGAAAGATGGTCGGATCGCTTCGGCGAACGTCGGCCCGGACGCCTGCGGGCAGATCCGGCGTCGCGGCGTTCAGAGCC
>CAIQDO010000142.1 GCA_903870555.1 uncultured Caulobacteraceae bacterium | reverse complement strand
CGGCGCTAGCCCGCGCCGCGCCGGCCTAGGTATCTTCCGAAGCTGACCGCCCGCCGCCATGCCGTCCATCGTCTGCCGCGGGATCCGCAACAGGAGTCGATCATGAAGGCCATGGTGCTTGAACGCCCCGGCGCGGCGCTGGTGATGACCGACCTGCCGGACCGCCAGCCCGGCCCTGGCGAGATCCGGGCGACGGTGCTGGCCTGCGGCGTCTGCCGCACCGATCTCCACGTCCTGGATGGCGATCTGCCACCCGGCCCCTATCCGATCATCCCCGGCCACGAGATCGTCGGGCGGATCGACGCCCTGGGCGAGGGCGTCACGGGTCTGGCGCTGGGCGAACGCGTCGGCATCCCCTGGCTTGGTCACACCTGCGGCGTCTGCCCCTATTGCCGGCGCGAAGAGGAGAACCTGTGCGACGCCCCGCTGTTCACCGGCTACACGCGCGACGGCGGCTATGCGACGGCGGTGGTCGCCGATGCGCGCTTCGCCTTTCCGCTCGGTGAGACGGGCGACGCCGTCGCCCTGGCGCCCCTCCTCTGCGCCGGACTGATCGGCTGGCGGTCGCTGTCGATGACGCAGAACGCCAAGAGCCTGGGCGTCTACGGCTTCGGCGCCGCCGGCCATATCGTCGCCCAGGTCGCCCGCTGGCAGGGCCGCCGGGTGTTCGCCTTCACCCGCCCCGGCGACATCGCCACCCAGGCCTTCGCCCGCGAGCTCGGGGCCGTCTGGGCCGGAGGCTCGGACGAGGCCCCGCCAGAGCCGCTCGACGCCGCCATCATCTACGCCGTTGTCGGCGATCTGGTCCCGGCCGCCCTGAGGGCCGTCCGTAAGGGCGGCCGGGTGGTCTGCGCCGGAATCCACATGAGCGACATCCCCAGTTTCCCCTATTCGATCCTGTGGGAGGAGCGGCACGTGGTCTCGGTCGCCAACCTGACACGTCAGGACGGTCTGGACTTCCTGTCCCTGGCCCCCAGGATGGGGCTGGTCACCCGCACCACCCGCTATCCGCTGGCCAGGGCCAACGAGGCCCTGGCCGATCTGAGGGCCGGACGGTTCGAGGGGGCCGCGGTGCTGGTTCCCGTTCAAGAGGATTGATCCAGAAGCGAAAAAGCGTCTCGCGGGACCTCATCCCGCCTTGCCTTGCGCGGCGACGCCGCTAGGTTCCCCGCCATGGCCAAGGACGACAGACCCATCGACCAGATCGACTATGAGACCCTTCAGCAGAACGCGCTGCGGGGCGTGATCCGCGCAACGCTTGAACTGGCCGCAAGCGCCACCGGTCTGCCCGGCGAACATCACCTCTACATCAGCTTCCGCACCGGCGCGCCCGGCGTCTCACTGCCGACCGACCTGCGGGCGCGTTATCCCGACGACATGACCATTGTGCTGCAGAACCAGTACTGGGACCTCAATCCCGGCGACACGGCGTTTTCGGTAACCCTTCAGTTCAACGGCCAACCCAAGAGCCTGTCGATCCCCTACACGGCGGTCACCCGCTTTTATGACCCGAGCGTGCAGTTCCTGCTCCACTTCACCCCGCCAGCGCCGCCGCCCGAACCGCCAACCATCGAGCACCCGGAGGATCCCGATCAGCCGAAGATCGTCTCCCTCGACCGCTTCCGGAAGAAATAGCCTTGAGCGACACCACCGGGTCCGCGCCGTCCCCCGCCCTCACCGACGAGGACATCCTTCAGCGCTTCCATCGCACCAAGAACCAACCCACCGGCTCCCAAACGCTCGGCTTCCGGATCGTTTCTGTCTGTCAGGCCGACAAGTCGGTGGAGGTGGCGTTCGACGCCCGCGCCGACCTGCTGCTCAACCCGATGAAGCAGATTCAGGGCGGCTATCTGTGCGCGATGCTCGATGAGTGCATGTCGGTGGCCTGCATGGTCGCCTCGGGCATGACCCACGTCGCCCCGACCGTTGAGATGAAGACCAGCTTCTTCCGTCCGGCCGTTCCCGGAGCCATCCGCGGCGTTGGCCGGGTGGTCCGCTGGGGCCGCACCATCGCCTTCACCGAGGGCGAGCTGTTCGACCCGGAGGGCCGCACCCTCGCCAAGGCAACCGGCACCGCCGTGCCGACGCCATTCAAGTCGTATAAATAGACCCGTTGCAAGAATCGTCCCTCGACGAGGGCGTATGGGGAGTTCCCGGATGACCGCGACCCGCACCGAGACCGACACCTTTGGCCCCATCGAGGTCGCCGCCGATCGCTACTGGGGCGCCCAGGCGCAACGCAGCCTCGGCAACTTCGACATTGGCTGGGAAAAGCAGCCGGCTCCTGTCGTCCGCGCCCTGGGCATCGTCAAGCGCGCCGCCGCAGAGACCAACATGGCGCTCGGCCGCCTCGACCCCAAGATCGGCAATACGGTCATCGCCGCCGCCCAGGAAGTGATTGAGGGCAAGCTCGACGCCCACTTCCCCCTGGCGGTGTGGCAGACGGGCTCCGGCACCCAGTCGAACATGAACGCCAATGAGGTGATCTCCAACCGCGCCATAGAGATGCTTGGCGGGGTTATGGGCTCCAAGTCGCCGGTGCATCCCAACGACCACGTCAACATGAGCCAGTCGTCAAACGACACCTATCCGACGGCGATGCATGTCGCCGCCGCCGAGGAGGTGGTCCACCGGCTGATTCCGGCCCTGCAGACCCTGCGCAACGCGCTGAACGACAAGGCCCAGGCCTGGGCCCACATCATCAAGATCGGGCGCACCCACACCCAGGACGCCACCCCCCTGACGCTGGGCCAGGAGTTCAGCGGCTACTCCCAGCAGGTGCAGAATGGCCTCTACCGCATCGAAATGAGCCTGCCGATGCTGATGCAACTGGCCCAGGGCGGCACCGCCGTCGGCACCGGTCTGAACGCGCCGGTGGGCTTCGCCGAGATGGTCGCCGACAAGATCGCCCAGATCACAGGCCTGCCCTTCACCACCGCCCCCAACAAGTTCGAGGCCCTGGCCGCCCACGACGCCATGGTGTTCACCCACGGGGCGATGAACACCGTCGCCGCCAGCCTGTTCAAGATTGCCAACGACATTCGTTTCCTCGGCAGCGGACCGCGCTCGGGCCTGGGCGAACTGTCGTTACCGGAGAACGAGCCGGGCAGCTCGATCATGCCGGGCAAGGTCAACCCGACCCAGTGCGAGGCCCTGACCATGGTCTGCGCCCAGGTGTTCGGCAATCAGGCGACCATGACCTTCGCCGGCGCCTCGGGCCACTTCGAGTTGAACGTGTTCAACCCGGTGATGGCCTATAATTTCCTCCAGTCCGTGCGCCTTCTGGCGGACGCGGCCAACAGCTTCACCACCCACTGCGTCGTCGGCATTCTTCCGCGCGAGGACAACATCAAGGCCGCGCTCGACCGGTCGCTGATGCTGGTCACTGCCCTGGCCCCGAAGATCGGCTATGACGCTGCCGCCAAGATCGCCAAGACCGCCCACAAGAACGGCACGACCCTGCGCCAGGAGGCCGTCGGCGGCGGCTATGTCACCGACGCCGAATTCGACGTCGTGGTGCGGCCGGAGCAGATGCTCGGGCCGAGCTGAAGGACTTGTTTTCTTTTTACACCGCCAAGGAGCCAAGCAGCCAAGATCGCTCGCCCGGTCCCAACTCGGCGACGAAATCGGCCGAAGATCAATCAAGGCTCATCGCAGAGCGGAGCCTCTTGGCTCCTTTGCTCCTTGGCGGTGAAAAAACCTTGGCCTCAGGCCCGGCGGTTGACGGCGAAGTCGGCCAGGGCCTCCAGCCCGTCGCGCAACTCGCTTTCGGGGAAGATCGACAGGGCGTCCTTGGCGCTGTCGGCATAGCCAGCGGCCATGTCCAGGGTGGCGTCCAGGGCGCCGACGCCGACGATCAGGTCGCGGGCGCGGTGGAAATCGTCGTCGACTTGTTCCTGACGGCCGATGACCCGTTCCCAGAACTCGCGCTCGGCGGCGCCGGTGCGGGCGATAGCCACCAGCAGCGGCAGGGTGGCCTTGCCTTCGCGGAAATCGTCGCCGGCGTTCTTGCCGAGGGTCTCGGTCAGGCCGCCATAGTCGAGGGCGTCGTCGCTGAGCTGGAAGGCAAACCCGAGGTTGAGACCATAGGACCGCAGCGCCGCCGACTTGGCCGGACTCGCTCCGGCGGCCACGGCGCCCGATTCGGCGGCCGCGGCGAACAGCTCGGCGGTCTTGGCCGAAATGATCTGCAGGTAGGTTTCCTGAGACAGGTTGACGTCGTGGGCGCGGCTGAGCTGCAGCACCTCGCCCTCGGCGATCACCCGGGCGGCCCGGGCGAGAATCTCCATGGCCCGCATTGAGCCCGTCTCGACCATCAGTTCGAAGGCGCGGGCGAACAGGAAATCGCCGACCAGAACGCTCGACGGCGCCCCCCAGATCAGGTGCGCGGCCACCTTGCCCCGGCGAAGGCCCGAGCCGTCGACGACGTCGTCGTGAAGGAGGGTGGCGGTATGGATGAACTCGACAGCCGCGGCAAGCTTCAGTCCTGCGTCGCTGCGCGAGCCGGCGAGTCGCGCCGCGACCACAGCCAGCAGCGGCCGAAGCCGCTTTCCGCCAGCGTCGATAATATGGTCGGCGAGGGCCGGAATGATGCTGACCGGACTCTGCATCCGGTCGACGATCAACGCATCCACGCCGGCCATGTCCGCCGTCGCCAGCTCGGCGAGACGGTCCACCGATCCGGCCGGGCGCGCGACAACCGCTTTGGCTACGTCCAAGAGCTCGCGCTCCTCAAAAAAAGCGCCACTTAGCCCGCGCTGTTGCGGCGGACAATGATCAGGCCATTGGGCGCCGGTCAAGGCAATCAAGCAGTGTATGACAGTTCGTAATGATCATCAGTGATGACACCATCCTCGGCGGCCGGATTCGGCTGCGTCAGGCCCGCGGCGGGTACCGCGCCGGCCTTGATGCGGCCCTGCTTGCCGCCGCCTGCGACCCGGCGGCGGCGAATCGCCTGCTGGACGTCGGGTGCGGGGTGGGCGCGGTGATGCTGGCCGCCGCCGCCCGACGACCGGGTGTTTCCTTCACCGGTCTTGAACGCGATCCCGACGCGGCGATGCTGGCGCGCGAAAATATCGGGCTCAATGGTTTCGAGGGCCAGGTGACCGTGGTCGAGGGCGACGCTGCCGACCCCTTCGCGCGACTGGGTCTCGCCCCGTTCGACGCGGTCGTCTCGAACCCGCCGTTCTTCGACGACGCCTCCGCCCTGCGCGGCCCGGCCCCGGCCAAGGAATCCGCGTGGATTGCCCCGGAGGGGTTGGCCGCGTGGCTGGCGTTTCTCTCGAAGGCCACGCGCGAGGGCGGTTCGATCACGGTGATCCACCGCGCCGATCGCCTCGCAGATCTCCTCGCCGGCCTGTCGCCCAAGGCGGGATCGTTCCAGATCCGCCCGATCCACCCCTTCGCCGACGTCCCCGCCAAGCGCGTGCTGGTGCGCGCCATCAAGACCGGTAAAGCCCCGCTCCGTCTGCTCCCGCCCCTGGTCCTGCATGAGAGGGATGGAGCGAAACACCGGCCGGAGGTCGAGGCGATTCTGCGCGGCGAGGCTGATCTTGACTGGCGCTGACTCCGATCCCGGAGCGCCGGCGCTCGCGACGGCTGAAACCGTCGTGGCGTTCTGGCGCACGGCCGGCCCAAAACGCTGGTTCTCCAAGGACGCGTCCTTCGACGCCACGATCCGCGAAAGGTTCGGCTGGACGCACGAGGCCGCGGCGCGTGGCGCGCTGGACGCATGGCGGGACAGCGCCGTCGGCGCCCTTGGACTGATCCTGCTGCTCGATCAGTTTTCCCGCAATCTCTGGCGCGAATCGGCGCGGGCCTTCGCCTGCGATCCCCTGGCGCGAGCGGTCGCTCGCGAGGCCTTGGCGTGCGGTCACGATCTGGCCACGCCTCCGGATATGCGACTCTTCTTCTATCTGCCCTACACCCACTCGGAGGCTCAGAACGATCAGGACCAAGCCGTCGCGCTCGGCGAGGCGCTCGAGCAGGCCGGCGGTCCGAGCGCCAAATCGGCGCGCGAACACCGCGACATCATCCGCCGGTTCGGCCGGTTTCCGCACCGCAACGGGCTCCTGGGCCGGACGACGACGACAGAAGAACAGGCCTTCCTCGCCAAGGGCGGCTTCGCTGGCTGATCGGCCGCCGGCGGACCCGTCGATCCGGCTGACAGGGGCTCAGCTGTTTACGTACCGCGCGACGACAGCCGCCTCCGCGCGCAGCTCCGCAGCCCGCTCGGGCCGGTCGAGCTGGTCGAACTGGTCCGCCGCCGCTCGCCGGCTCGCGACCTCCGCCTGCAGCAGGCGCTTGACCTCGCCCGCGTCCAGCACGAGACGCGGAACCTCGACGGCGGCATCGCCGAAGGCGTGAACGACATAGCGCTTATGGGCGTCGCCGACCGGAACGGCCTGGGCGTTGTCGAGCGCCGCGATCAGCGCCCGCAGCGCACCGATCTCGAGCGCGGACCGCGCGCGCATGGCGAGCTTGAGGTCTGCCCGGAAGCGGATCTTCAGCGCCTCGACGGCGTCCGGCACGTCGTCCGGCGCGCTCTCGCTGGAAGCGGTCATGAGTCTCTCCTCGGGGAGAGACTCCGGCTCCCCCGGTATTGCTAGTTGCGGGCGGTGTCGACCAGCTTGTTCTTGGCGATCCAGGGCATCATAGCGCGCAGGCGCGAGCCGACTTCCTCGATGCCATGCTCCGAAGCCGCGCGGCGGGTGGCCTTGAAGCTCGGTTGGCCGGCCTGATTTTCCAGCATGAAGTCGCGCACGAACCGACCCGACTGGATGTCGGCCAGGATGCGCTTCATCTCGGCCTTGGTCTCCGCCGTCACCACCCGGGGGCCGCTGACGTACTCGCCATACTCGGCGGTGTTGGAGATCGAGTAGTTCATATTGGCTATGCCGCCCTCGTAGATCAGGTCGACGATCAGCTTCACTTCGTGCAGGCATTCGAAATAGGCCATTTCCGGCGCGTAGCCGGCCTCGACCAGGGTCTCGAAGCCCGCGCGAATCAGCTCGACGAGGCCGCCGCACAGCACCGCCTGCTCGCCGAACAGATCGGTTTCGCATTCCTCGCGGAAATTGGTCTCGATGATGCCCGAGCGGCCGCCGCCGATGGCCGAGGCGTAGGCCAGGCCGAGATCCATGGCGCCGCCGGTGGCGTCCTGGTCGACGGCGATCAGGCAGGGCACGCCGCCGCCCTTGAGGTACTCGCCGCGCACGGTGTGGCCGGGACCCTTGGGCGCGATCATCAGCACGTCGATCGTCGAGGGCGCCTCGATAAGCTTGAAATGGATGTTGAGGCCGTGGGCGAACAGCAGGGCCGCGCCGGGACGGATGTTGGGAGCGATGTCCGTTTCCCAGATGCCGCGTTGCAGTTCGTCGGGGGCGAGGATCATGATGGCGTCGGCCCAGGCAGCCGCTTCGGCGACGGTCATCACCTGCAGACCCTCGGCCTCGGCCTTCTTGGCGGTCGGCGAGCCGACGCGCAGGGCCACGGCGACGTTCTTGACGCCAGAGTCGCGAAGATTAAGGGCGTGGGCGTGCCCCTGGGAACCGTAGCCGACAATGGCGATCTTCTTGTCCAGCAGACGGGCGAGATCGGCGTCGTTGTCATAATAGACGCGCATGAGATGGTCTCCGAAAGGTCGAGCGTCGATGCCCGCCGGACGGCGGGCGAAATGAAGGCCGCTATCGATAGGGTTTTCACCTCTAGGTCAAGGTCGCGGCGACGCCCGAACGAACGCACGCGAGACAAACGCGGTCCAAATCCGATGCGATCCCGCTGAAACTGGCGTACCATGGCGATCTGATGAGTCTTTCCGCCCTGCCCCGTCCCGCCTTCGCCCCGGCTCACCCGGAGCGGCAATACCTCGACCTGATCGCCGAGATCCTGGCGAGCGGCGAGCGGCGCGGGGACCGGACGGGCACGGGCACCCTCAGTGTGTTCGGCCGACAGATGCGCTTCGACCTATCGCAGGGCTTCCCCCTGCTGACCACAAAGCGCGTGCATTTCAAATCGATCGTGCTGGAACTTATCTGGTTTCTGCAGGGCCGGACCAACGTGCGCTGGCTTCAGGAGCGCGGCTGCACCATCTGGGATGAGTGGGCCGACGCGGACGGCGAGTTGGGCCCGGTCTACGGCAAGCAATGGCGGTCGTGGGATGCGCCTGACGGCCGGGTGATCGACCAGATGGCCAATGTCGTCCGCTCGATCCGGATCAATCCGGACAGCCGCAGGCACATGGTGTCGGCCTGGAACCCGGCCGAGGTCGACGACATGGCCCTTCCGCCCTGCCACTGCCTGTTCCAGTTCTATGTAGCGGGCGGGCGCCTGTCGTGCCAGCTCTACCAGCGGTCGGCGGACGTGTTCCTCGGCGTGCCGTTCAACATCGCCAGCTACGCCCTTCTGACCATGATGCTCGCCAAGGTGACGGGGCTGGCCCCCGGCGACTTCGTCCACACCCTGGGCGACGCCCACCTCTACCTCAACCATAAGGACCAGGCGGAGGAACAGCTGGGACGCGAACCGCTGCCCCTGCCCCACGTGCTTCTGGCTGATCGGGACGATCTGTTCGCCTTCCAGCCCGAAGACATCACCCTTAAGGGCTATCGCCCTCACCCAGGCATAAAGGCGCCGATCGCCGTTTGACCCCCATCCTCACCCTCGGTCCGGTCGCGCGCGGCGCCAACGGCGTTATCGGTCGGGACGGCGCATTGCCCTGGCGGCTGAAGTCGGACCTCGCCCTGTTCAAGTCCCTGACCTTCGGCAAGCCGGTGATCATGGGCCGAAAGACCTGGGACAGCCTGCCGCGCAAGCCCCTGCCCGGCCGCGCCAACATCGTGCTGTCCCGCGACGGATCCTTCGAGCCCAAGGGCGCCCTGGTCTGCGAGGGCCTGTCCGAAGCGATCTCGATCGCCCGCGAACATGCCGAAGACGACGGCGAAACCGAGTTCTGCATCATCGGCGGCGCGGAACTGTTCGTCGCCGCCCTGCCCCGCGCCCGGCGCATCTACATCACCGAGGTCGACGCCTCACCCGAGGGCGACGTGCGGTTCCCGGCGTTCGACGAGGCGGACTGGACCGAGGTCCGCCGCGAGGCCCATCCGGCCGGACCGGACGACGAGCACGCCTTCGTCTTCCGCCAGCTGGAAAGACGCTCCGCGACCTGACGTCACCCTGTACCTGCCCGTCGCGCACCGTATAGTCGGGCAAAACGAAACGCATCGGGAGAGACGCCATGGACATTCAGCTGGTCACCGAAGGCCTGAGGTTCCCTGAGGGACCGATCGCCATGAACGACGGCTCGGTGATCCTCACTGAGATCGAGGGTCAGGCCCTCACCCGCGTCACGCCTGATGGCGTCAAGACCACCGTGGCCCACACCGGCGGCGGACCCAACGGCGCGGCGATCGGACCGGACGGGGCGATCTACGTCACCAACAATGGCGGCTCGTTCGAGTGGCTCAAGCAGAACGGCCTGACCATCCCCGGCCCAACCCCGACCAGCCACACCGGCGGCTATATCCAGCGCGTCGACATCGCCAGCGGCAAGGTCGAGACCCTCTACGACAGCTGCGACGGCAAGCCCTTCAACGGCCCCAACGACCTGGTGTTCGACAAGGACGGCGGCTTCTGGTTCACCGACCACGGCTGTTCGACGCCGGACGGCCGCAAGAACGGCGCGCTCTACTACGCGAAGGCCGACGGCTCCCACATCGTCCGCGCTCGCGACCACCTGATCTCACCCAACGGTGTCGGCCTCTCGCCGGATGAGACGGTCGTCTACATGGCCGATACCCAACTCGGCCGTCTGTGGGCCTTCGACCTGGCCGGCCCGGGCAGTCTGCCGCCCCAGGAAGGCTTCGCCCCGGGGCGCGTGGTGCACAACCTGCCCGGCTACCAGCTTCTCGACAGTCTCGCGGTGGAGGCCGGCGGCAAAGTCTGTGTCGCCACCATCATCAACGGCGG
>CAIQDO010000141.1 GCA_903870555.1 uncultured Caulobacteraceae bacterium | reverse complement strand
TGACTCTACTCAGAACGAACGCCCCGCCGGCGCCCCGCCCTGACTAACAAGCGTTTGAAAAATGGCAAGGCTGAAGCGGTGCGACCCGCGCCTATCGGCGCCTTGCCGCCGCGGCTGCAGGCCGCTCTAGATTTTTGATTTCGCATTGTTTTTGCGGAAAACCGGTTCCCACTTGTCCGCACGATGCTCTAGTCTTCGCGGACTTCAGGGGATGACCACAAATGAAACATCGACCGTATCGGGCCGCCATCCTGTCCGCCGTGATCGTCGGACTTGCGGCGACAAGCGCCCAAGCGGGCGTGCTGGCCGCGGCGGGCGCCCCCGAATCGGTCGGCTTCGATTCGGCGCGACTCAAGCGGCTGGACGCTTCCATGGCTCAGGCGGTGGCCGATGGCCGGGTCGCCGGCGTGACCACCTTGCTGGCGAGGCATGGCCGAACCGTGGAGTTCGCGACCTATGGCAAGTCCAGCCTGGCCACGGGCAAGCCGATGGCCCAGGACGCCATCTTCCGCATTTATTCCATGACCAAGCCGATGACTGGCGTGGCGATGATGATCCTGTTCGAGGAGGGCAAGTGGCGCCTCGACGATCCGGTGACGCGCTTCATCCCCGAGTTCAAGGACCTGAAGGTCTACACCGGCATGGCGGCCGACGGGACGATCACCACCGAGCCGATGAAGCGTCCGCCGACGATGCGCGAAATCATGAGCCACACGGCCGGCTTCGGCTACGGCCTCGGCGACACCCATCCCGTCGACAAGCTCTACCGCGAGAAGCATGTGCTGGCGTCGAACGGGCTTAAGGCGATGATCGACGCCACCGCCCAGATCCCCTTGAAGTTCCAGCCGGGGACCAGCTGGGAATATTCCAGCGCCGCCGACATCCAGGGTTATCTGGTCGAAAAGCTATCCGGCGAGCCCCTCGGCCAATTCCTCCAGGCCCACATCTTCGGCCCCCTGAAGATGACCGACACCGCCTTCACCGTGTCCCCCGCCAAGGTCCCGAGGCTGGCGGCGGCCTACTACACCCAGCGGCCCGACGGCCCGATCCTGGAGGTTCCACTGCACGGCGGCCGTGGCGCCCAGGACTTCACCCAGACCCCGCCGATGGAATCGGGCGGCGGCGGCCTGACCTCGACCGCCACCGACTACGCCCGCTTCGCCCAGATGATCCTCAACAAGGGCGAACTCGACGGCGCGCGCATCCTGGCGCCGGCGACGGTGGAGCTGATGGCGACCAACGTCATTCCGCGGGACGTTCTGGTGAAGTCGAACGGCACAACCGCCGCCCGCTTCACCGAGGCGGTGGGTTTCGGGCTCGACTTCATGGTCGTGAAGGACCCGCGCGCCGCCGGCTCCCTGGTCGGCCCTGGCACGCTGAGCTGGGGCGGAGCCGCGGGGACGTGGTTCTGGATCGACCCGGCCAACGACCTGATCTTCGTCGGCATGATTCAGCGATACGGCGGAACCGGCGGCGACGACCTCGGCGGCCAGGCCCGAACCCTGACCTATCAGGCGCTCACCCATCCGGAGAAATGAGGCTTTGGGGCCCGTGATGCGGGTCGGGCGCCACCGGCATCGAAAAAAGACAATTGTCAGCGGGTGGTCGGTCGTGTCATCGCCTTTCCCAAATCAAACCCCTGGGAGAGAAGCCTATGCGTGAAGCCGTCATCGTATCCTATGCCCGGACGGGGCTGGCCAAATCCGGTCGAGGCGGGTTCAACATCACCCCGCCCATGTCCATGGCCGCCCACGCCATCAAGCACGCCGTCGAGCGCGCCGGCGTCGAGAAGGATTTCGTCGAGGACTGCTATCTGGGCAACAATGCTCACGGGGCCGCCAACATCGGCCGTCAGGCGGCTCTGCTCGCCGGCATGCCGGTGACCACCGCTGGCGTGTCGATCAACCGCTTCTGCTCGTCGGGCCTGCAGTCGATCGCCATGGCCGCCAACTACATCCGCGGCGACATGGGCGACTGCGTCGTGGCCGGCGGCGTCGAGAGCATCTCCATCTCCGGCGGCGGCATGCCCCGCGAGGCGGTCGACCCCGAACTGATCCACGTCGCTCCGGCGATCTTCATGGCCATGATCGACACCGCCGACATCGTCGCCGAGCGCTATGGCGTGTCGCGGGAATACCAGGACGAATACTCCCTGGAATCGCAACGGCGCATGGCCGCCTCGCAGCAGGCCGGCAAATATGCCGACGAAATCGTGCCGATGAAGACCAAGATGAAGGTCGTCAACAAGGAAACCAAGGAAGAGACGATCGTCGACTACGTCGTCGACAAGGACGAGTGCAACCGTCCCGACACCACCCTTGAAGGCCTGCAGAAGCTGCAGCCGGTCAAGGGCCCGGGCAAGTACATCACCGCCGGCAACGCCAGCCAGCTGAGCGACGGCGCCGCCGCCGTCGTGATGATGGAAGCCAAGGAAGCCGAACGCCGCGGCCTGACCCCGATGGGTCGTTTCGTGTCCTGGGCCGCCGCCGGCTGCGAAGCCGACGAAATGGGCATCGGCCCGGTGTTCGCCGTGCCGAAACTGCTCAAGCGCCAGGGCCTGACGGTCGACGACATCGACCTGTGGGAGCTGAACGAAGCCTTCGCCAGCCAGTGCCTCTACAGCCGCGACAAGCTTGGCATCGACCCCGCCAAGTACAACGTCAATGGCGGCTCGATCTCCATCGGCCACCCGTTCGGCATGACCGGCGCCCGCTGCACCGGCCACATCCTGATGGAAGGCAAGCGTCGCGGCGCCAAGTGGGGCGTGGTGACCATGTGCATCGGCGGCGGCCAGGGCGGTGCCGGCCTGTTCGAGATCTATTGATCCCTGGACGGCGAGAAACGTCCCTTCCACCGCCTTCGGCGGCCCCCCTCCCCCGCGCTTCGCGCAGGGGAGGTGGCCGCCCGTAAGGGCGGTCGGTGGGGGCGCACCCCGCCACCTACGACACCCAACGCCCGGACGACGAAAGTCGCTCCGGGCGTTGCGCGTTCCGGGCCCAGTGTTCACAGTCCAACCCGCGACCGAGGCCCGCCCGTCAGAGGCGGATCCGGCCGCGTGGGCTGGAGGCGTGAGGCATGGGCGAACCCCTGGCGGGACTGCGGATTCTGGAACAGTCCGGCGACGTGGCGAGCCGCTATTGCGGCCGGCTGTTCGCCGCCTCGGGCGCGACCGTCGTGCGCGTCCGGCGAAGCGGCGACGAGGCCATCGGCTACGCCGGTCAGGCCGGCGCGGCCTACGGGGCCTGGCTCGACCAGGGCAAGACGATCGTCGACGGCGTGGGCGACGCTGAAGGCGCTTTCGACCTGATCCTGGCCGGCCCCTACGCCGCCGACGTCGCCGCCGCCGAGGCCGCCGCCGAGGCCTCCGCCGCGCCGGTGCTGGCCCTGACCTGGTTCGACCTTGACGGTCCCTATGGCGCCTGGCGGGCGACCGATGAGACCATCCTGGCCCTGTCGGGCCTGGCCTTCGGCTTCGGCGAGGCGGAAGGCCCGCCGATGCTGAGCCAGGGGCACGGGCCCCAGATCGTCGGCGGCCTGACCGCCTACAACGCCGCCCTCGGCGCCCTGTTGGCGCCGCCGGACGCCCGACCCCGGCGGATCGACGTGAACATCCTGGAAGCCAGCCTGTGCCTGACCGAACCGGGCGCAACGGCCAGCCGCGCCAACGGAACCGTCGCCACGCGGCTGGGGGTCAACCGTTTTTCTCCCACCTATCCCTGCCAGTCCTATCGCACGGCCGACGGATGGGTCGGGATCACCTGCCTGACTCCCAGCCAGTGGACAAGCCTGTGCCGGCTGATCGGCCGCCCGGAGGCGGCCACCGACCCGCGTTTCGCCACCGCCTATGAGCGGTTGATGCTGGCAGAGGAGATCGACGCCCTGCTCGCCCCGGTCTTTCCCGCCCGGACCACCGCCGACTGGGTCGCCCTCGGAGACCGCCACCGCATCCCCACCGCCCCCATGCCCATGCCCGGCCAACTGCCAGACGAACCTCATTGGCGGTCCCGCGGCGCCTTCGCCCCAATTGGCGACCCGCCCGGGGTCGTCGGGCCCGCCCTGCCCTGGCGGATGACCTTCGACGGCGTCGCCTCGTCGCCCGGCGCCGGCGATCCCGAGCACGGCCCCCTGGCGGGACTGAAGGTCGCCGATTTCAGCATGGGCTGGGCCGGCCCCCTGTGCGCCCGCACCCTGGCCGACCTGGGCGCCCAGGTGGTGAAGGTCGAATCGGCCGACCATCCGGACTGGTGGCGCGGATGGGACGCCAACGAGGCCGACCGGGCGGCCATGGAAACCAAGCACAACTTCCTGGGGGTGAACCGCAACAAGCGCGGCGTGGCCATCGACCTGACCACGTCCGAGGGGCTTGCCCAGGCCAAGGCCCTGATCGCCCGGGCGGACGTGGTGGTGGAGAACTATGCAGCCGGGGTGCTGGAGAAGCTGGGTCTTGGCCCCGCCGTCCAGCGGGCCTTGCGGCCCGGGGTGATCAGCCTGACCATGCCGGCCTTCGGCGCGACCGGCCCGTTGTCTGGCCTGAGGGCCTATGGCTCGACCGTGGAACAGGCGTCGGGCCTGCCGTTCGTCAATGGCGAGTCCCATTGGCCGCCAGCCCTGCAGCACGTAGCCTTCGGAGATCCCATCGCCGGTCTCTACGGTGCCGCCGCCGTCCTGACAGCCCTGTTCGGCCGCGAGCGGTTGGGCGGCGCCGACATCGACCTGGCCCAGGTCGCCTGCCTGTTTCAGATCGGCGCCGACGCGATCATCGCCGCCCAGCTTCCAGGCGCCCCCTCGCCCCGCGCCGGTCACGTCCGCGCACGCCTGGCCCTGTGCGCCGTGGTCCCGGCCGGGGCGGACTGGCTGGCCGTGGCCGTGGACGACGCCTCCAGGCCGGCCCTCGCCAACCTGGTCGGCGAGGCAAGCGAGGTCGCCCTGCGCGCCTGGGCGGCGCCCCTGACCGGCGCCCTGGCGACCGCGCGTCTCCAGGAGGCGGGTATCGCCGCCGGCCCGGTCCAGCCTGTCCATGATCTCACCCTCGATGAGCAACTGGTCGCCGGCGGCTATTGGGTGACCCTCGATCGGGCGGTGATCGGTCTCCATCTGGTTCCCGCCTCGCCGTTCCGCTTCGACGGCCGACGGCCCGCCATCCGCCGACCTGCCCCGACCCTCGGCCAGCACACCGCCGACGTCCTGTCCGAAATCCTTTGATCCGCCCCACCCGCGAGACCCACAGACCCATGAAGACCCTGCTGATCGCCAACCGCGGCGAGATCGCCATCCGCGTCGCCCGCACCGCCGCCGAGATGGGGCTTGCCACCGTGGCGGTGTTCTCCGAGGACGACTCCGCGGCGCTGCACAGCCGCAAGGCCGATTCAGCCCTGGCGCTGAGGGGCTCGGGGCCCGCCGCCTATCTCGACGGCGACCAGATCCTGGCGGCGGCCCGGTCGGCCGGCGCCGACGCCATCCACCCCGGCTATGGTTTCCTAAGCGAGAACGCCGCCTTCGCCCGCGCCTGCGCGGCGACGGGCGTCACCTTCATAGGCCCCTCTCCCGAGAGCCTCGACCTGTTCGGCGACAAGAGCGCGGCCCGGGCCCTGGCGGCGCGCTGCGGCGTGGCGGTGCTGCCGGGCACCCACGGTCCGACCAACCTGGAACAGGCGCGGGCCTTTCTCGACGGCCTCGGCGCCGGCGGTGCCGTGATGGTCAAGGCCCTGGCCGGCGGCGGCGGACGCGGCATGCGGCCGGCCCGGTCGGCCGACGCGCTTGAGGCGGCGTTCGAGCGCTGCGCCTCCGAGGCCCTGGCGGCCTTCGGCGACGGGGCGCTCTATGTCGAGCAGTTCCTGCCGCGGGCGCGCCACGTCGAGGTGCAGATCGCCGGAGACGGCCGGATGGTGTCGCACCTTTGGGACCGGGAATGCAGCCTCCAGCGCCAGCGCCAGAAGGTTGTCGAGATCGCCCCGGCCGACAGCCTGCCGATGTCCGTCCGCGAGCGGCTGTTCGAGGCGGCCGTGGTGCTGGGCCGGGCGGCCAACTATCGGGCGCTGGGCACGGTGGAGTTCCTGGTCGAGGCGGGCGTCGCCGACCCGCGGGTGGTGTTCATCGAGGCCAACCCGCGCCTGCAGGTGGAGCACACCGTCACCGAGGAAGTGACCGGCCTGGATCTGGTGCGGCTTCAGATCGAGCTGGCGGCCGGTCGCTCGCTGGCCGATCTGGGCTTGACCCAGATGGACGTGCCGCGGCCGCGCGGCGTCGCGATCCAGGCCCGGGTCAATCTGGAAACCATGGCCGCCGACGGCTCGCCCCGTCCGGCGGGCGGGGTCCTGACCGCCTATGATCCGCCGTCGGGTCCCGGGGTGCGGGTGGACGGCTTCGGCTACGCCGGCTACCGCACCAGTTCGCGCTTCGACAGCCTGCTGGCCAAGGTGGTCGTCCACGCCGGGGCCGGCGGTCTGGCGACGGCCCTGGCCAAGACCCGGCGGGCCCTGTCCGAATTCCGCGTCGCCGGAGCCCCGACCAACATTCCCTTCCTCCAGGCCTTGCTGGCCCATCCGGCGGTGATCGTCGGAGAGATCCACACCCGCTTCATCGAGGAGACGATGGGCGAACTGGCCGCCGCCGAGGCCGCGCCCCGTCTCTATTTCGAACCCCCTGACGCCGTGGCGGCCCAGCCCCGGCGGGCGGGGTATCAGGTCGACGCGGTCGATCCCCTGGCGATCCTGGACCTGGGCCGCCAGCAGGCCGACACCGAGGTCGCGCCAGAGGACGAAGCCTCGGGTCCCGAGGGGACGCTCGCCCTGCGCGCGCCGCTGCAGGGGACGGTGATCGCCATCGCCGCCATGACCGGAGACACGGTCCGCGCCGGCCAGCCCCTGTTCATCATGGAGGCGATGAAGATGGAGCATGTCATCGCCGCCGAGACATCAGGCGTTGTGCGCGAGATCACCGTGGCGGTGGGCGACACCATCTTCGAGGACCATCCCCTGGCCTACCTTGAGGAATCCGAGGCGGCCGGCGACGCCGTCCAGGCCGAAGAGGTGGTGGATCTGGATTACATCCGACCCGACCTGGCCGAGGTGCTCGATCGCCAGGCCCGGACCCGCGACGCCGCCCGGCCCGAGGCGGTCGCCCGCCGCCGCAAAACGGGCCAGCGCACCACCCGTGAGAACGTCGACGACCTGCTCGATCCTGGCAGCTTCCAGGAGTACGGGGCCCTGGTGGTGGCTGCGCGTCGCAAGCGTCACACCCTGGAGGAGCTGATCGCCCAGACCCCCGCCGACGGCATGGTGATGGGCCTTGGCCAGGTGAACGGCGATCTGGTCGGGGAGGAGCGGGCCCGGGTGGCGGTGATGGCCTATGACTACACCGTCCTGGCCGGCACTCAGGGCGCCCATAACCACGACAAGCTCGATCGGATGAGCGAGATCGCCCTGCGCTGGCGGGTTCCGACCGTGTTCTTCACCGAGGGCGGCGGCGGGCGGCCCGGCGACACCGAGGGCGGCGGCTTCACCCGGGGGTTCGAGTTCTGGGGCCGGCTGTCGGGCGCGGTACCGTTGGTGGGGATCAATTCGGGGCGCTGTTTCGCCGGCAACGCCGCCATTCTCGGCTGCTGCGACGTGATCATCGCCACCAAGGATTCGGCGCTGGGCATGGGCGGGCCGGCGATGGTCGAGGGCGGGGGCCTGGGCGTGTTCCGCCCCGAGGAGATCGGCCCGATCAAGGTGATGCAGGCCAATGGCACCATCGACGTGCTGGTCGACGACGAGGCGGCGGCGGTGAAGGCCGCCAAACAATACATCTCCTACTTCCAGGGGCCCTTGGTCGATTGGAGCTGCGCCGACCAACGGCTGCTGCGCCGGTCGATCCCGGAGAACCGGCTGCGGGTCTATGACGCGCGGGCGGTGATCGCCCTGATCGCCGACACCGACTCGGTGCTGGAGCTGCGGCCGAAGTTCGGCCTGGCGATGATCACCGCCTTCATCCGGGTCGAGGGCCGGCCGATGGGGGTGATCGCCAACAACCCCCACCACCTGGGCGGAGCCATCGACTCCGACGCCTCGGACAAGGCGGCGCGCTTCATGCAGCTGTGCGAGGCCTTCGACATCCCGATCCTGTCCCTGTCGGACACCCCCGGCAACATGGTCGGGCCGGAGGCCGAGAAGACCGGCCTGATCCGCCACTGTTCGCGGCTGTTCGTCATCGGGGCCAATCTGACGGTGCCGATCTTCTCGGTGATCCTGCGCAAGAGCTACGGCCTGGGCGCCATCGCCATGACCGGCGGCAGCTATCAGGCGGCGATGTTCTGCGTCGCCTGGCCGACCGGCGAGTTCGGCGGCATGGGGCTGGAAGGGTCGGTGAAGCTGGGTTACCGCAACGAACTGGCCGCCATCGCCGACCCGGTCGCCCGCAAGGCGAAGTTCGACGAAATGGTCGCCCGGGCCTATGCCGGCGGCAAGGCCCTGGCGCGGGGGGCCTATCCGCCGCTGGACGATGTCATCGACCCGGCCGACACCCGCCGCTGGGTGGTCTCGGGCCTGAAATCCCTGCCGCCCCTGCCCGTCCGCACCGAGAAGAAACTGCGGTGGATCGACAGCTGGTAGGGGCGCCATCGACGCCCGCTTGGTGGTAGCAAGCGTCACCGGCTGATGCGCCGGACGACGCCAAGAGGACTGATCCATGCGCCTGATTTCCGTCGCCGCCCTTCTCGCCGCCCTTGGCCCCCTGGCTGCGGCGCCCGCCCTGGCCGCCGACACCGCAACGCCCGTCGCGGTCCACTTTGGCGCCTGGGGCGTCGACCTGACCTCGGCCGACAAGTCTGTGAAACCAGGCGACGACTTCTACGCCTTTGCCGACGGCGCCTGGGACGCCAAGGCGGTGATCCCGCCCGATCAGACCTCGGTCGGCGCCCTGCGCGACCTGTTCGACCGCACCCAGCCGCAGCTGCGCACCCTGATCGAGGCCGCGGCTCGCGATCCCAAGACGCCGGTCGCCGCCAAGGTCGGCGGCCTCTACGGCGCCTGGATGGACGAGGCTCGGCTGGAGGCGCTCGACGCCGCGCCGCTGAAGGCCGATCTGGCGCGGATCGCCGCGATCCCCGACCGGGCTGCCCTTTCGGTCTATATGGCCAGGACCTATGGCGGGTTCGGCAAGTCGCTGTTCGGCGTCGGCGTCATCCCCGACCCCAAGCAACCGGACATCAACACCGCCTATATCGGCCAAGACGGCCTGGGCCTTCCTGACCGCGACTACTATCTGACCGACGCCTTCAAGCCGCAGCGCGAGGCCTACCTCGCCTATATCGAGCGCACCCTGACGATGGTCGGCCACGCCGATCCGGGCGCCGCCGCCAAGGCCATCCTGGCCTTCGAGACCCGCCTGGCCGAGGCCCACTGGACCCGGGTCGAGCAGCGCGACATCGAAAAGGTCGTCAATCCGATGACCGTCAAGGAGCTCCAGGCCTATGCGCCGGGGATTGACTGGCCGGCCCACTTCGCCGCCGCCGGCCTTCCCGGGCTAGCCAAGCTGATCGTCGGCCCCAACACGGCGGTCCAGAAGAGCACGGCGATCTACCTCGACACGCCGCTCGACACCCTCAAGGCCTGGGAGACCTTCCATGTGGCCGACAGCGCCTCGTCCTATCTTTCCAAGCGCTTCGACGAGAGCCGGTTCGCCTTCCAGAAGACTCTCAGCGGCGTGACCGTTCAGCTGCCCCGCTGGAAACGGGGCGTGGCGCTGGTGGACGGCAGCCTCGGCGAAGCCGTCGGCCAGACCTATGTCGCCGCCTATTTCCCGCCGGAGGCCAAGGCCCAGATGCAGGCCCTGGTGGCCAATCTGAAGACGGCGCTGAGCGCGCGCATTCAGGCCGCCGCCTGGATGGCGCCCGAGACCAAGGCCGAGGCCTTGAAGAAGCTGGCCAAGATGGATGTCCAGGTCGGCTATCCGGACAAGTGGCGCGACTATTCGGGCCTGACCATCGATCCGGCCGATCTCTACGGCGACATCAAGCGCAGCGAGGCCTTCGAATGGGCCTATCAGCTGTCGGATTTCGGCAAGGCCGTTGACCACAAGAAGTGGGGCATGACCCCCCAGACCGTCAACGCCTACAACGGCGGGCTAGAGAACCGAATCGTCTTCCCGGCCGGCATCCTGCAGGCGCCGATCTTCGATCCCTCCGCCGACCCGGCGGTGAACTACGGCGCGGCCGGCGCGGTGATCGGTCATGAGATCACCCACGGCTTCGACGACCAAGGCCGCAAGATCGACGCCACCGGCGCCCTGCGCGACTGGTGGACCGCCGAGGACGCCAAGCGCTTCCAGGCCGAGGCGGCCAGGTTCGGCGCCCAGTACGACAGCTACGAGCCGGTTCCGGGATTCCACGTCAACGGCAAGCTGACGATGGGCGAGAACATCGCCGACCTTGGCGGCCTGCTGGCGGCGCTGGACGCCTATCACGCCTCGCTCGGCGGCAAGCCGGCGCCGGTGATCGACGGCCTGACCGGCGACCAGAGGTTCTTCCTCGCCTTCGCCCAGGCGTGGAAGACCAAGATGCGGGACGACGCCCTCAAGCAGCGGATCGCGACCGACCCCCACTCGCCAGGTCACTTCCGGGCCATCGGCCCGACGCGCAACATCGACGCCTGGTACGCGGCGTTCGACGTCGAGCCGGGCGGCAAATACTATCTGGCGCCGGCCGATCGCGTCCGCATCTGGTAGGGCCGCGCCGGCTGCAACGTCCCCTCAGGGCGTGATGACGATCTTGCCCATGGCCTGACGGCTGCCGAGCCAAGTCTGGGCCTCGACCGCCTCCGACAGGGCAAACACCCGGTCGATGCGGGGCGTGATCTCGCCCCGGGCCACCCGGGCGAACAGGTCGTCGAGCATGGTGCGCATCCGCGGCGGGTCGGCCATTACCGTGTCGAGGTGGAAGCCGCCGACGCTCTGGCACGACCGCATCAGGGTCACCGGCGCCACGTCGACCCGCTCGCCGCTGGCCAGGCCGTAGACGATCGCCCGGCCGAACGGCGCCAGGGCGCTCATCCCGCCGCGGAACACCGCCCCGCCGACGCTGTCGACGAAGACGTCGACGCCCCGGCCACCGGTCGCCGCCCGCGCCTGAGCCGGCCAGTCGGGATCGGCGGGGTCGATGGCGACGTCGGCGCCCAGTCGCAGGGTCTCGGCGCGCTTGGCTTCGCTGCTGGCGAGGGCGACGATGCGGCCGGCGTCGAGCGCCCGGGCCAGGGCGACAAGCCAGCCGCCGACGCCGCCCGCCGCGGCCGACACCAGCACAGACTCGCCCGGCGCCAGCCGCGCCATTAGCGTCAGCAGGCTCATCGCCGTGGCGCCCTGGTTGGGCACGGCCACGGCCAGGGTCGCGGTCAAGCCGGCGGGGATCGCGACCGCCTGGGCCTCGGGCATCACCGCCAGCTCGGCGTAGCCGCCGCTGCGGTCGGGAAAGATCCCCGTCGCGCGATCACCGACGGCGAAGCGGCTCACGCCCGCGCCGACCGCGACCACGGTTCCGGCCGCTTCCGAGCCGGGGGTGAACGGCAGGGGCGTCGGCTCAAGATAGCGGCCGGTGCGCTTGGCGATGTCGGAGAAGTTCAGCCCGGCGGCCTCGACCTTCAGCAGCAGCTCGCCCGGACCCGGAACCGGATCGGCGAGCTCCTCGAAGCGCAGCACCTCGGGCCCGCCGAGTTCGTGAAATCGCACGGCCTTCATGGCGTCTGGTCTCCCGGCTGGTCTAGACTTCACCCAACCACAAAGCCGGCGACGGCTGAAGCCCAGGGACGCGACCGATGGATTCGCCGCCACAGCCCCACCCGCGCAATCGCGACTTCGTCTGGCGCGCGTCGCCCGGCCCCTTTGTCCGCCTGACGCCCGAGCAGGCGGCGCGGTACGACGAAGACGGATTCTTCCTGCTCGAAGGGGCGTTCACAGCCGCCGAAATGGACGCGGTGGCCGAGGCGATCGCGCCATTCGAGGCGGTCGCCGAGCAGCAGCTGCGCGACGCCGGCGGCCAGATCGCCATCTCCAAGGCCGACGCCATCACCTTCACCATCCACCTCGTCGCCCGGTCGCCGGCGCTGAAGGCGTTCAGCCGCCATCCGGTTTTCGCCGGCGTCTGCCGCGACACCCTCGGCCCCGGCGCCCGGCTCTACTGGGACCAGGCGGTCTACAAAAAGCCCGGCAATCCCGAGGATTTCCCCTGGCACCAGGACAACGGCTACACCTACATCGAGCCGCAGCAGTATCTGACCTGCTGGGTGGCGCTGAACGACGCCACCGTCGACAACGGCTGCCCCTGGGTGGTCCCCGGCCTGCATCGACAGGGAACATTCTCCCATCGGGTGACACCGGTCGGACTCCAATGCCTGACCGATCCCGCGGATGCGGTCGCCGTGCCGGCGCGCAAGGGCGACATCGTGGTATTCTCGTCGCTGACGCCGCACCGCACCGGCCCCAACCTCACCGGTGAGACGCGCAAGGCCTACATCCTGCAATACGCCCCCGACGGCGTCCTGGCCTTCCGTCGCAGCGAGGATATCGGCCGGCCGCAGAACGATCCGGGGCGCCAATATTTTGTCGAGGCGCCGTGACGCCGCCGCCCCGCGAAAGCGGCCGCGCTCCTCGCCGGTTCGGCGTGTTGTGGTGAACGAATCTCGGTTCACGGGAGAGACAACAACTGAGTGATGCGGCGTTTCGCCCAATCGTCGTTTGGGTTTCCGACACCCCCGACGAGCCTCATCAAGCTGCGGCCGTGCGCCAACTCGACCATAATCTCGCCGAGCCCCTCTGGACTGCACGAAACCTTTGAACCGTGGCGGACGATCAAGTCGCTTATCGCTTGCCCCAAGACCGTGGTGATCTCCTGCGGGCGGTCTGTCGCGTGCGACCGTGCTATGAGATCGGGAAATCCTGGATGAACGGCGGCCCGCACCGCCCCGGGTAGCGATCCATCGAGCCAATCGCACAACTTCAGCAGCATCGCAGAAAGGTCGTCGCAGAGAGTTTCGCCGGCACTACCGACCAGATCGGCGAGCGACGGGGGCTCGGGCAGCATGGCGGCGAAGAAAAGGGCTTGCTTGGCGCCGTAGCGTTGAAACAGGAGTGATTGACTGACACCCGCAGCCCCCGCGATCCGCCGCGTGTCGACATCGGCGCCCTCTGCGATGAACACGCGCCGCGCCGCCGCGAGGATGGATTGCTCAGAGTGGATTCTGGGACGCCCCATCAGCGTCTCCTCACCGGCAGGATCACCCCATGCGCGGCGCGGATTTCCGTCAGGGGCTTGTCGAGCCAGGCCTCGTAGCCGTTCCAGGACCAGCGGTGGGTCATACGTCGAGCGCGAAGCGCCGCATCGAAGATGGCGGGCAACGCGGACAACAGAGCGCTCAGCCGACGCGGAACGCCGATTTCCCGAACAATTCGCGTGTGGTCGCGCGCGCCGGTCACGTTCAGCAACTGACGATGGGTGACGTCCGTCCCGAGAAGCATCCACGCATGCGCTATCGCTTCTCCACGATCCGATGTGTCGCAGGCAAATATGACATGGACGGAGTCATGCGCCGTCAGAGAGCGTTGGGTTTCAGGTGCGAACGCCGGCGCCACATCGCGCGCCTTCGCATCCTCCAACCTCAAATGTGCGATGCAGTCACGGAGAGTCGAAGCACAGTCGACGTCTCGGTAGCTTGGTGTTGATTCTGGCATGAATGGCCTCCTCTCACGTCGCTATCAATTATGAGCGGCTGCGCACTAACGAATATTGTTCGTTGCAGAAATCGGACGCATCTTGACCGGAGCCCAATTGACGTGGCCAAGCCTGTTGTGTCCCCGCTGACCGCGCCCCCGACGACTCCGGTCCAGGGGCGCCCCTTACCGTTGTGGATTTCGGGCGGTGGTTCGGTCCATGATCGGCGAAATCTCGATCCCTCCGGAGGAAACGACCATGGACGACGCCAGCCCGACCCTGACCAGCCGCGCGGTGCCCGCCAAGATCCTGCCGGTGCCGACCACCGTCAGCGCGCAGCTGCGGCGGTCGATCTCCAATCTCGCCTCGGCGCCCAGGCTCGCCCTGGAGCAGATGCCGACCACGGCCGACGCCTGGCGCGCCTTCGTCGCCGGCGCCGACGCCCAGGCCCTGGCGATCGCCCCGATCCTGGCGACCCTGTTTCCGCACACGGTCATGAAGACGCAGATCGCCGGCGTCACGGTCCGCGAGATCACCCCCGCCGGCTGGACGGCCGACCGCGACGGCAAGCTGCTGATCAACCTGCACGGCGGCGGCTATGTGCTCAACGGCGGCGAGGCCAGCACCAGCGAGGCCGTGCTCGGCGCGCACTACAGCGGCCTGAAGGTGATCTCCGTCGACTATCGCATGGCCCCCGACCACCCGTTCCCGGCCGCCGTCGACGACGCCCTGGCGGTGTGGAAAGCCGTGACGGCCGATCGCGATCCGGCGTCCATCGGCGTGTTCGGCACCTCGGCCGGCGGAGGCCTGACTTTGGCCCTGGTGTTGAAGCTCAAGAGCCTCGGCCTGCCGCTGCCCGGCGCCCTGGCGCTCGGCACGCCGTGGGTCGACCTGACCGGCGCCAGCGACTCCTACGCCGTCAACGCCGAGGTCGACGGTATCTTCTCCAGCTTCGACACCATCGGCCGGGCGATGGCGGCGCTGTACGCGGGCGAGGCGGGCGTCGCCGACCCGCTGGTGTCGCCGATCTTCGGCGATTTCACCGGCTTCCCGCCGGCGATCCTGACCACCGGCACGCGCGACATCCTGCTGAGCGACACGGTGCGGACCTACCGGGCGATGCGCGCCGCCGGCGTCGAAGCCCGCCTCGAGGTGCATGAGGCGATGAGCCACGCCGAATACATCTACGCCTTCGACAGCCCCGAATCGGCGGTGGCCTTCGGCGATGTGGCGGCGTTTTTCCACGGGCATCTGAAGGGCTGAACGGCCCGAGCGGCGGGTCGGGTCCTGCCGCCGGAATTTCGGTTCGGCCCCAACGCCCTCAGTCGGTCGCCAGCGCGACATCGGCCGCCGTCGGCCCGACGCCTTCACGGATCTGCATGACGTCACGCGGCACGAGCAGAATGACGGGAAGGCACAGAAGGCTCGAGATGACCGAAATCCCGATCCCAAACGTGAAACCTGAGGCCGGCGCGATGTCGTACAAGCGTGCGCCGAGGACATCGCTGAACCGATAGCCGAGAACCCCGGCCGCTCCGGTCAGCAGCATCAGCGTTCCCTGAAGTCCCCGTGGGCAGGAACGGATCGCCAGATCGCAGATGGCGCACCAGCCGATCGCGGCGAAGGCGCCCATGGGCGCGGCAATCGCCAGCAGGACGCCAGCCGAGCGGACGAATGGCAGGATCGCGAGATTCGGCCCCGCTATGGCCAGGCCAACCCATAGCAACAGGCGAAAACTCACCCTGCTGAGCAGCCAGCCGTAAAGCAGGAAGAACGGCGTGAACCCAACAAAGTACAGCGAGACAAATTCGCCATAGACCGAGGGCGAAGCATGCAGTTCGTTGGTGATATGAAACTGCAGCGGCGTGACGAAGCCGGGCGTGAAATTGTACAGGAACGGCAGCAGGATCGGCGCGTAGATGGCGCGTGAGCGCAGGAGCCGGCGCACGTCCGCCCAAAGACGCCCGGCCTTGGCCGCCGGTTGATCGTAGGCATGGTCGAACACCGCCGCCGGCTTCCAGAGGGCGAAGAGCGCCAGCAAGCCCGAGGCGGCGCCGAGGATCATGAACGTCGCCGCTGGCGACACCCTCTCGGCGAACACCCCGCCCAGGAAAGAGCCGCCCACCACGGGGACGTAGGCGACCGTGTTCCACACCACCGCGAGGCGTCCGGACATCCGGTTTTCCTGTCCGATGAGGGCGAGCAGTCCCTGGTGCGCCCCGTTGACGAACAGCATCAGGATGTTGGCGGCGAGCACGCCGGCGACGAGGCTGGCGTAGCTGAGGCTCGCCAGGCTCATGGCGGCGTAGGCGGCCGCGGTCAGGGTTGCAAAGATCAGGATATGGCCGCGGTCACGCCGCCCCAGCGGGTTCCAGTGGTCGCGGGCGAGGCCGATGAAAACAGACGCCAGCAGCGGCAGGGTGACGATGAGGCGAAACAGGGAAACCTGCGTCGCGCTCGCGTGCAGCCTGTCCTTCAACATGAAAGTCACGGCGATGTCGGCCAGATTGCCGTTCGGTGAAATGAGCGTGACCAGCAAGGTCAAGGGCGCGAAATAGCCGAAGATACGCCAGTCGCGCCCGCGCGAGTTGGTCCGCGCGTTCTCTTCCCCGCTGAACTCAGTCATCGCGCCCCCGCCTGCGCGGACGCTATGCAATTCCCCAGGCGCCTGCAACGGATCGATTCTCAACACAGGGTGGCAGGCCGCTCATCCGGGCCGCGGTGGCAGCCAGGGCAAGGCGCGTGGCCCAGCCTGGAGGACGCGCGAGATGGCGGTATCGGTCCTGCGCGCCGTCAGGCCGGGAAGGCCCTGGCGGACCGGTGGTGGGAGGCGTTTCGGCGGCGACGCAGAGACGGCTGGCGAAGAGGCCGCGTCGGCCGGTGGGTCGCTCGCCGTCCAATCGCCGGCTTCTCAGCGGCTCCAGTTGGCGGTGGTCCCCAGATCGGCGCCGATGCGCATCGCGGTCAAGCGCAGCGGCAGATCGTCGACTTCGACCAGGGCGGGATCAACGGCGAGACGCTCGTCCAGCGCCTCGACGAGCGGGTCGCGGCCCCGCCGGGCGGGTTTCTCGCGCTCGATGAGGTCAACCACACGCTCCGGGTTCTCGGCCGCGCGCGCCTCGCGCCGTGCGCTGGCCTTGTCGCGGGCCGTCGGCCGCGTGGCCGCGTCTTCTTCGGCCTTGGCCTTCGCGCGCGCCCTGGCGGCGGCGAGGTCGCCGGGCGACAGTTTGCGCAGTTGAGTTAGGCGTTCCAGGAAACCCCGCAGCCGCATAACGGCGACAACAATCAGGCGCACGGCGCGGGCGATGCGGTCGACGTTGTCCACGACCTGTCTCAAGCCCTTGCGGTTCTCCACGACCAGCGCCTCGGCCCGCCGCATCCCACGATCGGCCAGGTCTCTGAACAGCCGCGCCCACCACGCGCCCTTGGCGAGGGCGGCGTCTATGGCGGCGAGATCGGGGCGGATGGAGGCCATGGATAGAACGGTAAAAGACTGCAAAATGATACTTCATGGAAATTATTCGGCCACATCTGCCGGTTTCTTGTGGCAAATCGCAATGTGCCGTTTCCGGTCCGAATGCGTCCTCGCCCGTCGGCCACGCTTCGCGCCCCGATGGCCGATCCCGACAATCGCATCAGGCTTTCGCCGAGCCGAGTGTTGGATGACCCGCCACAACGCCGTCGCCGTCTATGGCAGGTCGATCATCCAGATTTAGCGGCCAAACGGTCCCCTTCGATATCAAAGACCTCGCCGCCGGATTCCTTGCCCTTGGCGGCCAGGAACCTGCCTTTCGCACTTGGACTCCGGAGCGGAAAGCAGCCCTTCCGAACGGGTGAGGTGGGTGGATTTGAGACATTGGGCCGCTCGTGGGATTACCCCTCGGAACGATCTCCAAACTTAAACGTTGATACGTGGCGTTATCGCTCTTCGATGGCGCGAACAGCAGAGGCGGCTCCTTGTCCCTCGTCCTCATCACCGTCGTCCTAGTTCTACTTTTGGGCGGGGGCGGAGGGTACTACGCGCATCGTAGCTACGGCCTTCCCGGCTTGGGCGGGGTCGTCGGCCTGATCCTCGTCGTCCTGGTGCTGCTGTGGCTGTTTGGCGGACTGGGCCTTGGTCGCACCTAGTCGCGTCCATCCACGGTCAAAAGCGCCGCAACGGCGCGCCGCGCGGCCGGACCACACTCGACCGCCTGCCTTTGGCAGGCGCCACACTAACAGGAGAAGACCATGAGCAAGCTCGGCATCGAAGGCGCGACCCAAAAGGGTGTGGGCGCGGTCAAGCAAACCGTTGGCAAAGCTGTCGGCAATGAGAAGCTTCAGGTCGAAGGTGTGGCTGACAAGGCCGTGGGATCAGCCAAGGAGAGCGTCGGCAAGGCAGAGGATGCTATCCACAAAGCAACGAGATAGCCAGGCGCTGGCCCGCTGCGAAACTTAGGTTGCAGCCCGTCGCAACGGCGGGCCAGTGCATGACCATTGATGCAGTCAAACTTGAAATAAGATGATGTGGCGCGGGAGGCGGGCTGCTCCATTCACGGCTCAGCGCGAGGACGATGCTGTCTTAGCGGGGCCAACAATTAAGAATAGGAGTCATTGATGCGGTCAATTTTATTGATATTACTGGGTGTTCCGCTGCCACTGATATTGCTCCTGGCATTCTGCACCCATCATTTCTGATTTTGAACCCTTGGGAGGCAACAATGGAACGCGATGTTCTAATCTCCGACTCTGGTGGCCGGGTCGGTGACGAGGTCCATTCGGCCGTGTCGTGGGCGGCGATCCTCGCCGGCGCGGTCGCGACGATCGCCTTGTCGTTTGTTCTTCTGACTCTTGCAGCGGGCTTGGGTTACACGCTCGCATCCCCTTGGCCTGGGGCAAAGCCATCGCTCTCGACGTTCACACCACTCTTGGGCGCGGGCATGGTCACTGTGCAGGTGCTCTCCTGCGCCTTGGGCGGCTATCTCGCCGGGCGACTGCGTACCAAATGGCTCAACGTGCATGGTCACGAGGTGTTTTTCCGAGACACAGCTCATGGTCTGCTTGTCTGGGCGGTGAGTACGCTCGCGGGGATTGTGCTCGGTATGGTCGCGCTGGCAGCCCCCGTGCAGCAGGCGGGGCTCGTAGCCGCGACGACGCGGGATACGAACATAGCCGCTCAGTTCTCTTTCTTCCTGGCGTTCGGACTCCTGCTGAGCGCATTCGCAGCCTCCGTCGCCGGATCCATAGGGGGGCTGCGACGCGACGAGATGCATGCGAAGCACCGAGCGGTTCAGCCAGTCTGACTTACCGCCAAGACGCGAACACTTGGGGTGACATCATGGTGACCCGCGACAAGGCCGTCGCCGTCCATGGCCTGTCGATCATCCGGATCTGGCGGGCGACCGGTCGCCGATCCGGTCAGGCCACGCTCCCCGGCGCTTGATCGGGGTCAATGCGGGGACGCCGGCAAAGGCCGACGCTCACCGCGCCAGGAGGTGTCTATGTCTCAGGTGGCGGCGTTCAAGCCCTATTTCCTCGGCCCAAAGTCCGAAAACGAGACATGGGTTCGCGCGCGGTTGGACGGCGTGCTCGACGACTGGTTCGCGTGGCGCAAGAGTTTGTTCGCCGATGACCCACGGTCGATAAGCGCCGCCGACCAGGCCGCCTCTGGGTTCGCGCTCGAACAGTCGCTGATCGGCCAGCGCCTGGCGCAGTTGGTGTCGCAGTTGCGCGGCGAGGCGCCGATCTATTCTCCCCGCTACATCGGCCACATGGTGTCCGAGTTGGGTCTGCCGGGACTTCTGGGCCATTTCGCCGCGCTGCTGCACAATCCCAACAATTCCTCGAAAGAATTCTCGAAAGTCGGCACGGTGATCGAGACCGAAGCGATCGCCATGCTGGCGGCGATGGTCGGCTATGATCCCGCGCACGCGCGCGGGCATTTCACCTCCGGCGGCACGCTGGCGAATCTCGAGGCGACGTGGCGCGCGCGCTATCGGATGGATCACAACCTCGCCCTTGGCCTGACACTCGCCGAGGACTTCGGTCGACCCCTGGACGTGTTCGCGGCGGTCCATATGAGCGCTCGGCGCGCCGGCGAACTGATCGCCGAATTCGGCCTGTCGCCGGACGCCATGCGGTCGCGAAGCGCCGTGCTGGGCAATCCGTTCGAACTGGCGGAGCGGGTCGGCCGGGCGAGCGGTCGCCCCTATCGGGGACCGGTGATCCTGGCGCCTGGCCACAAGCACTATTCCTGGGTCAAGGCCGCCAACGTCTTCGGCCTGGGGCAGGACGCGTTCTGGTCGGTTCCGGTAGATGTGGAGGGGCGGCTGTCCGTCGAGGGACTGGCCGCCCGCATCGACGAGGCCCGCGCGCTCGGGCGCCCCGTGCTGATGGTCGTCAGCGTGGCGGGAACGACGGAAATGGGTGAACTCGATCCGGTCGATCGCGTCGCCGAGCACCTGGCGGGGCAAAGCGAGCGGGAGGGGATCGACATCTGGCACCATGTGGATGCCGCCTACGGCGGTTTCTTTTGCGCGCTCGGTGCCGACGACTCTCTTTTGTCCCCGTCCCTGCGCCGGGCTCTTCAGGCTTTGCGACTGGCCGACACCGTCACCATCGACCCACATAAGCTGGGCTACGCGCCCTACGCCTGCGGCGCCATCCTCACACGCGATGAAACCCGCAACGCCGTCTCATCCTTCGCGGCCCCCTATATTGAGCGGGACGAGCTCGATGCGGCGCCGTGGACCACGACTCTGGAGGGCTCGCGCCCGGCCACAGGAGCGGCGGCCACCTGGCTCACCGGCAAGACCCTGGGGTACGGACCGACGGGCCTGGGCGCGGTTCTCAGCTCGACGATCGAGTCGTGCCGGGCGCTCAGGGTGGCCCTGTCGGCGGCGTCGGGGCAAGTTCGCCCGCTGGATCCGACCGACACCAACATCTTCTGCTTCTCGATCGCCCGCAGCGGCGAAGCGCTGTCGACGGCCAACGCGCGCAGCGCCGCCGTACAGGCGCGCTTCACGACCTCGCCGACCTTCTCGATGTCCAGGACAGTCCTCTCCATGCAGGCGTGCCCGGACCTGATCACCGCGCACGTGGGGTCCTATCGCGGTCGTGCGGATTGTGACCGCCTGGTTCTGCTGCGCTGCGTGTTGATGAACCCGTTCTGGTCCGATCCCGCGGTGCGCGCCGGCCTCCTCGGGGATCTGGCGCGAGAGCTGCGCGGATACATTGACGGGCTGGCTGAATAGCGGAGAGTTTCTTTTCCTGTCACCGAAATAGACGTTGATTGCCGCACGGCACGTGCAGTCACGCGGCCCCGCTAGGGCTGCGGCCCGTCCGGGCAGCGGTTGGCGCGGAGCTTGCCACTCGCCGCTGCATCGGCGCCGCACAGGATCATCCGTCGCGAATTGAGGTCGACCATCTCATGGTCGTGCGCGTTCTGCGGCCAGGCCAGCGAGAAGGCGATCTGAGGGGTGTTGCGGTGCAAGACATCGACGATCTTGAAATCGTGGTCCGAATCCTGAGTGACCCCGTCGCTGGCGCGGAAGCCCAGGAGGTCGTCCGGGTCCTGGAAGGCGATCACAGTGAGCTTGCGCGTGGGGACGGTCTTGTAGGCGTAGTCGTTGTTCGTCTTCCGGAGGTTGAGGAAACCGTAGGTCTGCGCTGTCAACGCCCTCGCGGTGATGTGCGATGGGTCCGCGGCGTTCGGCGCCACCAGGTAGGGCGTGGCAGGGTCGCTCACCGACATGCCCGCAACCGCTAGCAGCGGCAGCTGGTTGGCCGCCTTGAAGAAGGTCCGCGTGCGATTGGCAATTGCCGTTCGGGGCGCGATCCATATGGGTGGCGCCGTCCTTAAAATTCGGTGACATGATATCAATTCTCGAATAGATCCCGGCCGACAATGTCCGCCTCGTCGGTGGTTCGCGGCTTGCGCCCCCGCCGTTGGGGAGACAGGGGGCGGCCGAGTCGCGCCTCCAGAGCCCTGACCCAATCCTTCGCCCCGACGGGTCTTCCAATGACCTCGGCCTTGAGCAGGTCGGCCCACCGAGCCTCATCGGCGGCCTTGCCGTCGATGAACGACGCGAAATCGCCGATGCGCTCCTGGGCGGGCTCGACGCAGACATGCGCCGTGCTCTGTCCGGCAATGTGGGCGGCGGCGCTCGACCAGGGCCAGTCCGCCGCCTGGGCCACGAGCCCCGCCTTGACGGGGTTCAACGCCACATAGCGGAACGCGGCCATCAGGTGGTCCTCGTCCATCGCCACCGAGCCGAACCGGCCCTGGAATAGATGGCCGGTCCAGCCGCCGCGCGCGCCGACGAAGCCGGTGTAGCGCCGGTGCGCCTCGCCCACGGCCAGGGCGAGTCCGGTCTCGTCGTCCGGGGTAAGGATGAGGTGAACGTGATTGGGCATCAGGCAATAGGCCCAGCAGGCGACGCCTCGTCGGCGCAGCTGCGTGGTCATCAGATCGAGGTAGACCGCCTCGTCGCCGGGGTGCAGGAAGATCCGCTCGCGGCGGTTTCCCCGCTGCGTCACATGATGCGGAACACCTGGAACGATCATCCGCGCCTGCTTGGCCATGGCGAGCGACCTCCAAACCCCGGGGGATTAACTTACACCAAAATGAGATAAATCGGCAATTCGGATCATGTCACCGAAATTCCGCCGAGCGTATCGCGCATCTAGCCGGGCCTTCCTTGCACGGGACGGGTTGGCGCGGACGGGTTCAGCCATGACAATGGCGAAGCCCGGCGCGGGGATGAAAAGCCAGCAAAGCTCGCAGGGCGGGTCCCTGGCGCCTTTCGGACGGGCCGAGCGCGGGAGACAGTGAGTTGGTGAACTCGGCGGATGACGAGAAGGTAGACGGGCGGCAACGGCTGTTGAACACCGCCTTGAAGCTCTTCGCCGATAAGGGGTTCGACAGCGTCACCGTCCGCGAAATCGCCGCGGCAGCGAACGTCTCGATCGGTCTGATCAAGCATCACTTCGGATCGAAGGACGGCCTGCGCACCGCCGTCGATGACGCGTTCATGGCGCAGTTCGAAGAAGCGCTGTCGATAGCGCAGGGCCCCCCGACGCCCCGGCGTCTGACCTCCGAAGATCTTGCGGTCAGCGTCGACGAATGGATAGGCCGCCACCAGGACGGCTGGCCGGACACCGTCAACTACTTCCGCCGCGCGCTGCTCGAAGAGAGCGATTGGGGCTATGCGCTCTTCGTGCGCTTTTATGGGATTGTACAGCAGACGATCGCCAGGATGGACGCCGATGGTCAGGTGGCGGCCGACGTTGACCGGCTGTGGCTGCCGTTTCTGATGATCTACCTGGAACTGGGGACGATGCTGTTGGATCCCTACATTCGGCGCGCTCTTGGCAAATCGGGGTTCGACGGGGACCTTTGGAGGCGTCGGCATCGCGCCTATTTGAACCTCATCGGACGTGGCATCGCGCCCCGCGGTCCCAGGCCGAAAACCCCGGGCGCTTAAGGGTCTGGGAGCAGGGACGTTATGCATGCGTCGCCATTGTCGACCGAGCGGCCAGAGCGCGCAGGCTCATCTTGTCGATCTTTGAGTTCGGGAGCTTAGGCAGCTCGGTCTGGATCTCGAACGCCTTGGGGACCTTGTAGTTGGCGATGCGGGTCTTGAGGAAATCGCGGATTTCCTCGCCGGTGACGGTCATGCCGGGTCGGGGCTCAACGAACGCCAGACCGACTTCCTGGAAGGTCGGGTGCTCGATCGCCACGACGGCGGCGAGGGCGACGGCGGGATGCTCGCAGATCGCCTGTTCAATTTCGACTGGATAGACGTTGTAACCGCCCGATTTGAACATCTCCTTCAAGCGTCCCACGAACACCAGATTGCCGTCCGGGCGCTGGAAGCCTAGGTCGCCGGTGCGCAGGAACCCGTCCGCGGTGAAGGCCTCGGCCGTCGCCTGGGCGTTGCGGAAATAGCCGGACATCACCTGCGGACCTCGGATCTGGATCTCGCCGGTTTCGCCGTCGGCAAGCGCCTCGCCGTCCGGACTGGCGATACGGGCCTCGGCGCCCGCGAGAGGCTTGCCGATCGTCTCGGCGTGGATGGGCAGGGCGTCGCCAGGTTCGGTGTGGGTGATGATCCCGCAGGTCTCCGTTTGGCCGAACACAGAGGAGAGCCGCGCGCCGAAGGGCGCGATCTGCTCCAACACCGACAGGGCCGTCATCGCTCCGCCGAAGACGATCAGCCGGGTCTTGCTGAGCCGTTCGCCGATATTGCGCGGACTGCTCATCATCATGGCGAAGCCTGTGGGCGAGGAGACCAGATAGGTCGGCTCCTCCCGCCGGCTGAGCTCGCCCAGCGCTTTCAGGTCGACGCGCGGGTGGAAGATCAGTGCGCCACCGGCCGCCAGAACGTTCATGCAGATGTTGTTGATAGCCCCGACGTGATTGACCGGGGCGGCGCAGACACAGCGGGCAAGGTCGTCCGCGCCCATCCAGGCGGCGTTGGCCCGGGCCGAGGTGACGATCGCCCGATGCGACAGCATCGCGCCCTTAGGTCGGCCGGTCGTGCCGGAGGTGTAGACGATCACCGCGGCGTCTTCTGGTTCGACGGCGGCCCGCGCCACGGCCAGTTCGGCGTCACTGACCCGGCCGGCGGACGCCAGGAAGTCGCTGAGATCCACGGCCCCGGCGCTCGGCGTTCCGTGGCAGACGATCGGGCAACCCTCGGGGAGCAAGGGCCGCAACTCCACGCAATAGTCGCGATCCTCGAAAGGCGAGACGGCGAGCAACGCCGCCGGCGCGCTGTCGCCAAGCAGGTGTTCGAAGTCCCGTTGCTGGTAGCGAGGGTTCACACCCACCCAGATGGCGCCGATGGAGGTGGCGCCGTGAAGGGCGATCCAATAGTCGATCGACGGCGGCGTGAGCATCGCCACCCGGTCGCCTCGGCGGACGCCCAGGGCGAGCAGCGCCTTGGCGTAGGTGTCGATCTTCGCGGCCAGTTCGTCGTAGTCGAGTCGCAGGTCACCATCGACAGCGGCAAGGTCATTTGGGCTGCGATTTCGGGCGCCCATGAGCATCGCCCGGATGGTCAAATCGGCGTGCGCCGGCTCCGGGGGGACGCGTGACAGACTCATGTCGCAAATCTCCAGCCGGTCGGATCGCGTCGGCGCATCACCCAACTGGACGGTTGACGACAATCCGCTATACATATGTTCAGTATCGCCGTCGGCGATGGATGGCAAGCGTCCGCGGTGATCGCGGACCCGGAGGTTTTCATGCCCTTTCCCGCCGATCGGATCGGCCTTCAGCTGCCCCCGAAGGCCTGGGATATCTCGACCCGAACGATCCTCGCCTACGCGGCCGGAATTGGTGCATCTGAGGCCGCCTATCTGGACGACGCCCAGGTCGGCGGCTTGCGCGCGCTGCCTTTCCAATGCGTCTCGCTGGAGTGGCCAGTGCTGCTGTCGATGCGTGACGCCATCCAGGACGTGCTTTCGCCCGAGGAAGCCATGCGCGGGGTCCACGCCGTGCAGGATTCGACCTTTCATCGCCCGATGCGTCCGGGAGACAAGCTCGTCACAACCGGAGAGCTGGTGTCGGCCAGGACCGTCCGCGCGGGCGTGTTGACGGTCATTCGTCTGATGACCCGCGAGCGGGAAACGGGCGAACCCGTCACCACCACATGGACATCGTCGATCTATCGGAATGTTTCGCTGACTGGCGTCGCTGAAAGCCTGGCCGAGCCCGATCCGCTTGACCCGGACGATCTTCACCCCCTCGGTGTGGATGCGGAGACGGTCGTGATCCCCATCGCCAGGCAGGCGCCGCACGTCTATTCCGAGTGCGCCGACATCTGGAATCCGATTCACACCGAACGCGCGGTGGCCCTCGCCGCGGGATTGCCGGACATCATCCTGCACGGCACCGCAACCTGGGCGCTCGCCGGCCTGACCTTGCTGCGCCGCTACGGCGGCGTTGACGTCGCCGTGCTGAAACGCATCACGGGCCGCTTCTCCGGCATGGTGCTGCCTGGCGAGACAATCGAGGTCCGCCACGAAAGAGCGCCGTCCGGCGCGATTCGGTTCGACGTCCGCACCCAATCCGGCGTCACGGCCATCAGTCAGGGCGTCGCCTGGCTATGATTGGCGCCCCGAAGACAGGGAGCAGCGGCAACCTCCAGCAGCCTCAATCGGAGTCACCCTCATGAGCGACACGTCCCTTTCTGGAATCCTCGTCGAAGCTGAAGACTTCGTGAACTATGGCGGTTGGCTACTCGACTCGCAGTTCGAGGCTCAGATGGGATCGCCGTATCTGCTCGCCCATGGCCTGGGCCGCCCCGTGGCCGACGCCACCACGGCGATCGATGTCGCCGAGCCCGGCGAATACGAGGTGTGGGTCCGGGCGAAGGATTGGGCGCCCTCGCACCATCCCGGCCGGTTCAAGCTTTCGATTAACGGCGTCACCCTGGAAACCGAGTTTGGCGCCAACGATCAGGATTGGGCGTGGCAATCAGCGGGCAAGGTCTCGCTCTCTGAAGGGCAGACGACCCTGGCGCTTCACGATCTCACGGGCTTCGACGGCCGGTGCGATGCAATCTACCTGAGCCGGGACAGCGCGGCGCCGCCCAATGCCGTCGACGACGCCAGCCGCGCCTGGCGCAAGGCGCTGCGCGGGCTGCCGGATCAACCTGTCGACGCCGGCGAATATGATGTTGTCGTCGTCGGCGGCGGGATTTCCGGTTGCGCGGCGGCGCTGACGGCCGCCCGGCTGGGCCAGCGCGTGGCGCTGATCCATGATCGCCCGGTCCTCGGCGGCAATGCGAGCAAGGAGATTGGTCTGATGCCGCGCGGCGCCCAGGGCGTCCTGCTGGCGGAACTGGCCGCGCGGACCCCCGACGGCGACCTCGCCGCCCTCTCCCTGCTACGGGAGGAGCCAACTGCGTCAGTGTTCCTTGAGCACCGGATCGTCGCCGCCGCCCGCGAAGGCGACCGCATCGTCTCGGTCGACGCCGTTCAGGCGCGGGGCGGCGCCGAGCGCCGCTTCAAGGGGCGCATCTTCATCGACACAAGCGGTGTGGCGCAGCTTGGCGTCCTGGCAGGCGCCGAGACCCTCTTCGGTCGGGAGGCCCGCTCAGCTTACGGCGAGCCCTACGCGCCCGAAGCGGCCGACGACATGCACCACGGCAATACGCTTTTCTTCCGCACCCGCACGGCGGATCACCCCGTGCCTTTCCCGGACGTTCCCTGGGCGACCGAGGTGTCAAAGGATTACGCCAACCTCAGCGGGCAACTCATGCAGCCCGGCGCCGAAAATGGGCCCGGCCCGGTCGCGACCGCGAACCCCGACAACTCGACCTTCCACTTCAGCGCGGACCCGAGTCAGGCCTGGATGAACCAATTTCCGGCCACCCATTACTGGGAATATGGCCAGTGGCTCGACCCATACACCTCCGGTGAGTTGGTCCGAGACTATCTGATGCGGGCGCTTTACGGGACCTTCTCGAACGTCAAGACCATGGAGCCCGAGGCCTACGCCAACCTGGAGTTCGATTGGATGGCCTTCGTGGCCGCGCAGGGGGAGTTTCGTCGCTATAAGGGCGATCATGTGCTCACGGAAAACGATATCCGCGAACACACCCGCTACAACGACCTGCTGGTCAGCAATGACGGGTTTTTCTGTATCCACTGCGCGTGGAACCCAGGCGAGGGCAAATACGACTTTCGCCTGAAAGACTGGATCATGGATGTCCGTGATCAGCAGCCCTACGGCATACCCTTCCGTTGCCTGTACTCGGCCAATATCGAAAATCTGCTGATGGCAGGCAAGCACATCAGCGTCACCCACGTGGCCGGCTCGTCGGTGAAGTTGATGGGCAATGGGGCGCAACATGGCATCGCCACCGCGGCCGCGGCCTTTCTCTGCAATGAGTACAATACGACACCCCGTGGCCTCTACGACGAGCATCTGGACGAGCTGATCGGCCTTGTTGAACGGCTGACCGGCCACGAGCACAGCCCGAACGGCGGCGGTGGAGCCCGGCGGTTTGTGGCGACGCCAAGTTAGGCGAAAGCCCCCCGAGGGCGACGGTAGGACCGCTTAGGGCGGATTCCCCCCAGGCCCTCTGCCCGACTCCCGACATTCGCGACGACCGCGACGTCCGGCGACAGGCGGCGAGCCTGGCGCGGTTGGCTGAAGCGATCCGCGCAAGCCGGGCAGCCTGTTGACCGGCGCGGGATTGCGGCGCTTGCTCGGCCACTCCAAAGCGTCAGGAAGCGTTCCCATGAATCCCATCACCCTGTTCGCCGCCGTGGTCCTGGCCGCGATCGGCGCCCTGCTGTTCGAGTTCGTCAATTTCGGCTTGAGCGCAGTGATCTTCCTCGCCGCCCTGCTGGTGCTGATGTCGCTGAAGATGGCCAACACCTGGCAGCGGTTCGTGGTGCTGCGCGCCGGCAAGCTGCAGGGGGTCAAGGGCCCCGGGCTGTTCTGGATCGTGCCGATCCTCGACAGCGTGGTGGCGATCATCGACGAGCGCATCCAGACCACGGGCTTCAACGCCGAGCGGGTTCTGACCAAGGACACGGTGCCGGTGAATGTCGACGCCATCATCTTCTGGCGGGTGCACGACGCCCGGCAGGCTGCGCTGGAGATCACCGACTACCGCACCGCCATCGACCGGGTGGCGCAGACCTCGCTGCAGGAGATGATCGGCTCGTCGATGCTGGCCGCCCTGCTGTCGGACCGCCACGCCATCGACGCCCGGCTGCGCGACGCTATCGCCGCCAAGACCCAGGTGTGGGGCGTGACCGTGATGAGCGTGGAGATCCGCGACGTGGCCATCCCCGAGGCGCTGCAGGACGCCATGTCCCGAGAGGCCCAGGCCGAGCGCGAGAAGCAGGCGCGGGTGATCCTCGGCTCGGCGGAAGTGGCGATCGCCGCCCAGTTCGTCGAGGCCGCCCAGGCCTATGAGAGCCACCCTGCGGCCCTTCAGTTGCGGGCGATGAACATCATCTATGAGACCACCAAGGAGCGCGGCGCGACGATCCTGATGCCGACGGCCATGGTGGACGCCATGAACCCGGCGGTGGCGATGGCCCTGGCGGGCGGCGCGGCGACAACGGACAAGTCGCCGGGTTGACAGATTGCTCTCCTCCCCTTTTGGGGGAGGGGGACCCCGAAGGGGTGGAGGGGGCGACGCGGCGAAGATGTCGCCAGGAAAGCCCCCTTCCCCCTCCGGGGACTTCCCCCAAAGGGGGAAGAGAATCATTGAGGGGGACCGCCATGGCCTATGACAGCTACGCTCTGATCCGCATCGCCCGCGAGGGCCGGATCGTCACCGCCACCGTCGACGCGCCGCCGATCAACATCATCACGCTGGAGCTCTATGGCGAACTGGCCCGACTGGCTCAAGAACTGGAGGCCGATCCAGACGCCCTGGTGTTTGTTCTGAAGAGCGCCGATCCGGACTTCTTCCTGACCCATTTCGACGTGGCCGCGATTCTGGAATTCCCCACCGACGGCACGCCCCAGCGCGAGCCCTGGGACCGCAACGCCTATCACCAGATGTGCGAGCGCTTCCGCACCATGAACACCGTGACCATCGCGCAGATCGAGGGCCGTGTCGGCGGCGGCGGCAGCGAGATCTCGATGAGCTTCGACATGCGCTTCGGCGTGAAGGGCAAGACCATCATCAACCAGATGGAGGTTCCGATCGGCATCCTGCCCGGCGGCACCGGCACCCAACGGATGCCGCGCCTGATCGGTCGGAGCCGGACGCTGGAAGTGATCCTGGGCGGGATCGACCTCGACGCCGAGACCGCCGAGCGCTGGGGCTACCTCAACCGCGCCTTCGCCGCCGACGAGATCGGTCCCTATGTCGACGCCCTCGCCCGACGGATCGCGTCGTTCCCGCCGCAGGCGGTGCGGCTGGCCAAGCAGTCCGTCACCAGCGCCGACAGGCCGCTCCACGAGGGCCTGGCCGACGAGAGCTACCTGTTCCAGCAGCTGACCCGCACGCCGGAGGCTCAGGCGGCGATGGCGAAGTTTCTGGAGATCGGCGGTCAGACGCGCGAAGGCGAGCTCCGGGTCGCCGAATTGAGCGCCCAGGTAAGCGAGGGATGAGGACGCCCATGCTGACGTTCTACTACGCGCCCGGCAGCTGCGCCCTGGCGTCGCATATCGCCCTGGAGCAGTCCGGCGCGGCCTATGATCTCGTGCGCGTGGACTTCCGCGCCAACG